>JABFYB010000819.1 GCA_013361475.1 Hamadaea sp. | reverse complement strand
ACGCCACGTCCGGAACGTGATCATTGCGCCAGCCATGCTGTTTCGCGCGGCGAAATGCCCGTTCTTACCGCATGGCTGACGCAATGATCTTGTGTACGCCGCCGCAAAAGCACGCGTCAGGCCCGCCACCTGCCTACGCTGGCCCCATGAGCGAGGCACCCGTTCATCCCGCCGTCCGGGAACTGGTCGAGGCGATCAACGCCGGCGACCGGCCCCGGTTCCTGTCGGCGCTGACGCCGGACGCCACCCTGTCCGACGACGGCACCCAGCAGGATCTCGAGGAATGGATCGACCGCGAGATCTTCACCGTCAACGGGCACCTCGACGTCGCCGAACAGGACGCCGACGGACTGTCGCTCATCGCCCGGTATCGCAACGACACCTGGGGCGAGATGCGTACGCGGTGGCGGTTCACGATCGTCGACGGCAAGATCGGCGAGATCGCCACCGGCCAAGCCTGACGCGCCCGGCCCGCCCACGCGCGGCGGGCGGGCCGGGCGTCCGATCAGCTGCGGGTCCAGCGCTGGTACGCCTGGCCGTTGCAGTCGAACAGGACGAGCTGGGTGTTGTTCGCGGTCGCCCCGTTCAGCGGCGAGATGCACCGACCGGACTGCACACCGGCGATCGAGCCGTCCGAGCGCAGCGTCCACTGCTGGTTCGTGGCGTTGTTGCACGTCCACAGGATGACCTTGGTGCCGTTGGCCGTCCCCGCGCCGTACGCGTCGACGCACTTGCCCAGGATCTGCAGCGCCGCCCCGCTCTGGGTGACGGTCTGGTTGGCGCCGCCGTTGCAGGTCCACAGGATCAGCTGTACGCCGTTCGTCGTGCTGCTGTTGGGGTCGTCGAGGCAGGTGCCGGAGGCCCCGTTCGTCAGCTTGAAGGTGGTCGACGGCGGCGGCGTGGTGCCACCGCCGCCCTTGATCAGGAACAGGTTGTCGGCGACGTTGTAGTTGTTCGCCAGGTAGCTGCCCGCGGGCGGGTTGGTGTTGTAGTAGTCGTCGTGGTTGCAGTCGAGCCGCTGGTCGTGCGCCTGGTCGGTGCAGCGGTAGACCAGCGTGACGTTGTCGGCGTCCTTGTAGCACATGACGTCCCACTCGTCGACGCAGTGCGCGTTGCCCGACGCGTTCGGCGCGTTGTTGTTCACCGCGCCGAGGGTGTGGCCCAGTTCGTGGGCGGCGACCCCGGCGTTCCAGCAGCCGCTGTCGGCTCGGGCGTACTCGGGTCCGACGTTGGACCGGTTGCTGTCGCTCTTGGTGGTGTCCCCGGCGAAGCCGCCGATGCCGCAGTAGACGGTCGCGTCGACGAACTGCAGATACTTGCGGTCGGTACGCGTGTAGCCGGCCGCCTGCACGGCGTTGAGCAGCGGCGCCCAGTCGTTGGCGTTGAGCGCCGAATCGGCGATCTGCACATCGCGGACGACGGGACGGCACTGCCCGTTGACGGTCTCCGTCACATAGCGGACGTGGCGTTCGCCGCCGGTCTCGGCCGCGCTCGCGTTGTAGATCGTGTCCACGCCTTCGGCCAGTGTCCGGAAGGTTTCCAGATATTGCGCGTACCGGCTGGTGGAACCGTGGATGTAGAGGACCTCGACGCGTTTGCCGCTGACGCCGTCGCCCTCGCAGACCGGCAGGGCCGAGGCGGTGAGGGAGGCGGGCAGCGGCGCCACCCGGCGGTGGATGTCGAGGCCGGGCGGCGTCGCGTCAGGGCCGTGCGTGCACACGACGTGCCGGGTCGTGACGACGGCCTGCAGGCCCGCGCCACAGGTCTTCTCCGGCGCGGTACGCGCGGTGGCCGACATCGGCAGGCCGAAGACCAGCAGGATCAGGGCGTACGCGGCGATGAGCGCACGGCGGCGCACGAGATGGCTTCCGGGCATTGGGCGGTGTCCTTCCGTGGAGTGAGGGATCCGCTGCGCACCCGGAACGAGCGGGGCTTGACGCGAACAATCACGTCAAACATTGACGAATTTGCATCATGCCCCGCTATGCGAGTGCTGTCAACCGGGACGCCGGGTGACCGGCTCAGAAGCCGACGGCCTCCCGGAGCAGCAGCACGGTGCCGCGACCGGGCTGAGTCTCCGCGTTGAGGACCAGCAACCGGTTGACCGCGCTGGGCTGCCCGTAGACCTCCCGCGCCCGCGCGTCCTCCAGCGGCAGCGCGTGCTCCTCCACCCGGCGCAGCGCAGTGCTCAGATCGGGCACCACCTTCTGCGCCCCGACGATCCAGATGGCCTTCGCCGCGCCGCCCGCGTACGCCGGGATCTGGCTTCCGGTGGCGGAGGCGACGACGAGCGACCCCGTCTCGGTGACCGCCGCGACGCTGCCGACCACGACGTCGGGCGAGGCCATCAGCCGCCGGATCTCGTCGGCTCCGGTGGCCCGGTCGATCGCGTACAGCCGAGGCTTGATCGCGTCGTACCGGTCGCCGCCGTTGATGTCCTCGGCGATGCCGGACAGTCGCGTCGTCTCGCTGGCGCTGGTGAACACGCTGGCCCCGGCCGGGATCAGCTCCGCCACACGCGTACGCGCGGCGGCGACGTCGTCGAGAATCTCCGCGGTGAAGCCGTTCTTCGTCAGCGCAGCCGCGGTCCGTTCCAATACCGCCGGCGTCGCCGCGTCGGCGAACGAGGGTTCACCGACGGTGCCCGGCGCCCCGCCGGCCAACGGCGTCGTGTCGAGATAGCGGACCTCGTAGACGCGCTCGGCGAACCTCCAGCCGTCCGGCGTGCGCTGGTAGCGGTCGTGGTAGACGGCGAAGTTGACGCCCTCGTGGCGGCCGTCGAGCGTACGCACGACCTCGTGGATGTAGGTCCGGCCGGTGGCGGTGTCCCCCGTGCCGTCGAACTGGACGCCGCCCGGGTGGCTGTTCTGGACGAAGAAGTCCCACTGGGCCTGCAACCGTTCGCCGCCGGCCAGGATCTCCTCGCGGCCGGTGAACTGGACCGGCACGTTCGGCATGCTCAGTACGCCCTCCGGCGTGAACAAACCCGCCAGGCGTGGCCGGTCGCGCATCATCGCGGCGTCGGTGAACTCGGCCCGCAGCGCCTCGATCTCGACGCGGTCGGCGATGGCCTGCATGTTCATGGTGGTGCTCCCTCGGCTCGTGGTTCGTCGCCGGTACCGACGACCCACCGCGCCGAACTGTCAGGCCGCACCGCCACCAGACCCACGTGACACCGATCACCCACCCTTCGAGCACGCGCAAGTAAGCGGCAGATCAGGGATGTGGGTCGAATCTTGGGCGTTGATTCGACCCACATCCCTGATCCAGCGCCAACCGTGATCGGGCCAGCCGGGCGGCGCGGCTACTCCGTGAACTGGGCTGCCGTGACCGGCCAGGGCGACGGTGTCGGCATCGCGAGGGTCACCGTCGTCCCACCGGGACCCGTCTGCATGCGGAACCGGTTGACCAGCCGCCGGATCATCCACAGCCCGCGGCCGGTGGAACTGGACGCCTCCGGCCGCACGGTGCCGATCGAGGCGGGCGACGCGCTCATGCCGCTGCCGTGGTCGCTGACCTCGCAGTAGAGCCATCTGCCGTCGGCCCACAAGCGCAGTCTGCCCTCACCGCCGCCGTGCCGGACGACGTTGGTCAGCAGTTCGTTCACCGCCAGCACGAGGTCTTCGACCGCCACCTGGGCCAGCCCCGCCTGCCGGCCGCGGGCGGCCACCTCGGCCCGCAGAGCGGCCAGCCGAGACGGGTGCACGGTGTAGGACGAGGCGTCGACCGGCGGGGTCACCTCCAGCAGTGACTCGCCCCGGCTGTGAATGTGCTCAGCTGTGCCCAGGGCGCCCACGGTCGCCGTCGACTGATCCGCGCTCGTGGCACTGAACCGCCGCCGGATGGCGACCAAGGCGATGTCGTCGTCCGGCTCGGCCGGCCCCACTTCGGCCAGCAGACGGCTCGCGTACAGCTCGAGGTCGGCTTCGACGTGCCGGGAGGCCTGCGCGAGCCGGCCGATGCCGTCGTCGATGACGTGCGAACGCCGCTCGATCAGGCCGTCGGTGTACAGCACCAGCGTCTCGCCCTCGCCCAGGGTGAACTCGATCTGCCGCGCCGGTTGCAGCACGATGCCCAGCAACGGACCGTGATCGGGCAGGAGGCGTACGCCTGAGGGCGCGCACCAGATCGGCGGTGGGTGACCCGCGTTCGCCAACCGGACGAGCCCGGTCTCGCAGTCCACCGACAGCAGGCACAAGGTCGCGATCTCGCCGGGAATGAGCTTGGTCATCAGCCCGTTGAGCCGATCCAGCGTCTCGGCCGGACCGTGGCCTTCGGCCAGATAGGCCCGCATGGAGTGACGCACCTCGGCCATGACCGTCGCGGCGTGCAGCGAATGGCCGCCGACGTCGCCGACCGCGACGAACACCTGGCCGTCCAGGTGCACGACCTCGTAGAAGTCACCGCCGATCTCGGCGTGATCACTCGCCGGCACATACCGGACGGCGAAGTCGAACCCCGCCACGGCGGCCAAGCGGCGCGGCAGCAGACTCCGTTGCAGCGTCAGCGCCAGGTCGTGCTCGGCGTCGAATTGGCTCAAAGTGTCCAGCGCCGACTGCAACGCCTGGCCGAACAGCAGGAGCACCGGCGCACCATCCATTGTGGTCGCTGTGCGGACGGCGACGTAGATGGCGGGCCGATCGAGCCGCGTACGCACGCTGACGACGCGCACGAGGTCGTCGTCGCGGAAGGCGGCCTGGGGCCAGTTGGCCGCCGGCTCGTCCCGGAACCGCGCGCCGACCAGTTCGCCGTCCCGGTCGACGGTGGCGGGAGCGATGAGCACCGTCGTCCCCGGTCCGTCGGAGCAGCCGAGCAGGCGCGTGCCGTCCGTGTCGTCGGCGATGACCACGATCGGCGAGCCGAAGATCTCGCTGCCGCCGCGGACGGCTTCGTCGAGCAGCGATCGCCGATCGGTCGCCGAACTCATCGCACCCGTGACGCGAACCAGGCCGGCCAGCCGGGCGGCGAGCAGTTCCGCCTCCAGACGCGCCTGGTAGTACCGCAGGATCGAGGTGACGGTGGCGATCAGCTCGTCGGGATCGATCGGCTCGACGAGGTACGCGTCGGCGCCCCGCTCCAGCCCCTGCGTACGGTCGATCGACTCGGTCGCCGCGGCGGACACGTGCACGACTGGGATGGTGCCCAGCGTCGGATGGGCCTTCAGCTGTTCGCAGACCTCGAAGCCGCTCATGTCGGGCAGGCGTACGTCGAGCACGACGAGATCGATGCCGCCTTCGGCGAACCGGTCGAGGGCCTGCGCCCCCGTCTGCGCCTCGATCACGTTGAAACCGCCACGGCGCAGATAACTCGCGATGAGATACCGCTTGGACGGGGTGTCGTCCACGACGAGCACCGTCCGGCCGGGAAGCGTCACGAACCACCATTCCCTTCCGTCTTCCGGTCGCCGTTCGGCCCGCGGTGACCGGCCGACCGCGGCGCCGCCGCCAGCCGCGCCACCCCGCACAGGTCGTCGAGCGTCGTCGCCGTCTTGTCCAGGACGGCGGTCGTGTGCCGCAACCGCGACGGCTCCGTCACGTCGTGGGGGTACGCCGTGACGACCACGACGGGGATCCGCCGCAGGACGTCGTCGGCGTCCAACGCACTCAGTACAGCAAAGCCGTCCAACTCGGCCAGCCGGAGGTCGAGCAGCAGCAGGTCCGGCGGATGGGCCGCGATGGACGCCAGCGCGGTGCGCCCGTCGGCCGCCTCGCGTACCGCGAACCCGCAGCTGCGCAGCACGTGCCCGGCCGCTGTCCGGAACGCCTCGTCGTCGTCGACCAGCAGAACCAGCGTCTGCGCCGGCTCACCGGACTCCCCGGTCAGCGCACCGACCGGCAGCCGCACCGTGAACCTGCTTCCCCGGCCGATCTCGCTCTCGAGGTCGAGCGTGCCGCCGAGCACCTCGACCAGGCGGCGGGCGTACGGGAGTCCCAGTCCGGTGCCGGTCACCTTGGCCTGCAACGCATGGCGTACCTGGTAGAACTCCTCGAAGACGCGGCCCTGCTCCTCGGGCGGGATGCCGATGCCGGTGTCCTCGACGGTCAGCGAGACCACGTCGTTCTCGTACGCGGCCGACAACCGGACCTCGCCGCTGGGCGTGAACTTCAGCGCGTTGGTCAGCAGATTGCGCAGCACCTGGGCCAACATGATCGGATCGGTACGCAGCGCCGGCACCCCGGTCGGCTCCTGCACGACCAGGTCGGTCCCCTCCGCTGTCGGAACCGCGCGCAACGTGCCCCGGAGCGTGTCGAAGATCGGCTTGAGGTCGACGTCCTCCGGGCTCGGTTGAAGCCGCCCGGATTCGGCCTTGGCCAGGTCGAGCAGTTCGTTGACGAGGGTCAGCAGGTTACGCCCGGAGTCCTCCAGCAACGCCAGCTGGTGGGCCTGATTCTCGGTCAGCGGATCGGACGCGGGGTCGCGCAGCAGCCGGGCCAGACCGGTGATCGAGGTGACCGGCGATCGCAGCTCATGCGTCACGTTGGCCAGGAAGCGCGTCTTCGCCTCACTCGCCGCCCGCAGCTCCGACGTACGCTGATCCAGCTCGGCGTACAGGGCGACGACACCCCGGTTGGTGGCCTCCAGCTCCTCCGACAACTCCGAGTAGAGCGCCATGACACCGCGGTTGGTGTCGGCCAGCTCCTCGTTGAGCCGCAGCAACTCGTCCCGGTGGGCCTGCACCTCGCCGAGGGTGGCCAGCAACTGCCGGTTGTGCTCGGCGAGTTCCTGCAGGGGCGTGCCGGCCGCCGTCCCGGCGATGTCGGCCTGAATAGCGGACAGGTCCGCCTCGGTGAGCCGGGCCGGTTGCGGAATGCGCCGCGACATCGTGACCTCCGTCCGCGCCGGCGACCGGGTGATCTCCCAGGTGTCCATGAGATTGCGGGTCAGCGCCACGCCCGCGGCGAACTCGTCGTCCGTCTCCGCCGCGACCTCGGCCTGAAACCGCAGCAGGGCGTGCTGTCTTGCCGCCGACGCGTCATCGGGCAGGTCCACCTCGAAGGCGACCGACACCCGGCCGAAAGCGAGCAGCCGCCGCCCGACCTCGGAGACGGCGGCCGCGATCCGGATCTGATCCTGGTTCTCCAGGCCCACCGCGTCGGCCAACTGGCGGGCCTGCCGCCGAGCCTGGAACACGTCCTGCTCCGACGACACCTGCGTCCGATGCACCCGGTAGACGGTCATGACGCCGTCGCCACCACGATCGAGGCGTCGTCTCGCCGGCGACCGGCGGCGCGCAGCAGCGTCCCGGCCTGCACCACCGGCGGATGCGACCACAGCCCCGGAAAGTCGGCCAGGTGCCAGCGATCGGACAGGCCGTCCGAATGCAGGATGACCGCGGCCGAGGGGCTCAAGGCGTACTCGAACTCGCGGGGCGCCGGGGGCCGGTGCCCGAGAATGCCCGGCAGACTCACCATCCCACGACGGCCGCCGACGCCGTCCGCCACCACGGCGGTCACGTTCCCCACCCCCGCGAACCGCACCACGCCCGCGTCACCGTCCAACTCGGCCACCGCCGCCACAACACCCCTTGTGTGGCCGAGACGATCGTTCATGTACGCCACCGTATGGCGCGGGCTCGCGACGGGAGCGTCCAGGAAGGCGGCGACGGCCGCGTCCGCCGCCCGGCCGGCCAAGGGTCCGTGGCCGAGCCCGTCACAGAGCATGATCTGCAACCGTCCGTCGACTTCGCGAGCCGCGTACGCGTCACCGCACACCGACTCGCCGGTGATCGCTCGCCGCAGTCCGGCCGTCCGAGCCGGCTCCGGTGGCGTGGTCCACACCGAGGCGACCAGGGTCGTGCCACCGGGATCGGCCTGCGAATAAACGCCGAACTCCGTCGCCAGCCGCACGACGGCCCCGAGCCCGATGCCGAGCGAACCGGCGGTGGAATAGCCGTCCGTGATCGAGGCGGCCACGTCCCCCATCCCCGGCCCGTCGTCGAGTGCGACGAGCTCGACGCCGATCGCCTCGCCGCAGCGGGCCAGCCGGATCGCCACCCGGCCCCCGTTCGCGTGCTTGGCCAGATTGGTCGCCAGCTCGGTCGCGACGATCGCGAGGTCGGCGACGCGCGCCTCCGGCATCCCGGCCTCCGCCGCGACCGCCACCGCGGTACGCCGTACGGTGCCGGCCGCCGCGACGTCGTACACCGGCAGCCAGGCGCGATCCTCCGTGCTGCGAATCTTCACCGCTCCCACTTCACGGTCGTCACTGTCGTGCCCTGGCCGACTTCGGTACGCACGTCGAAGTCGTCCATCAGCCGCCGCGAGCCCGACAGCCCCAGGCCGAGCCCGCCCCCGGTGGTGTAGCCGTCGGTGAAGGCCAGGTCGAGGTCGGCGATGCCGGGTCCCTCGTCGACGAAGGTCAGCCGGATGCCGTTCCGGCGTCCGTTGGTGACCAGCTGCACCTCGGCGTATCCCCCGCCGCCGTGCACCAGGGTGTTGCGCGCCAGCTCACTCGCGGCGGTGACCAGCTTGGTCTGATCGACCAGGGTGAGCCGGGTTCCGGTGGCCACCGATCGCACCAGCTGCCGGATGCGCACCACGTCGTCGTCGCCCACGATGTCCTGCCGTCGGGGCGGCGCGACAGCGGTTGCCGGGCTCATCACGAAGCCGTCGGCTCGGCTGCCGGCGCGGCTTCGCCGCCGGTCTTCTCCAGTGTGGACTCCTGACGGGCGGCGCGCAGCATCGCCAGACCGAGTTCGACGTTGAGCGCCGTCCGGATGCCCCGCAGCGGCAGTCCCAGCTCGACCAGTGTGATGGCGACCGCCGGCCGCATCCCGACGACGATGGTCTCGGCGTCCAGCACCCGCGAGATCGCGGCGATGGTGGCCAGCATGCGCCCGACGAACGAGTCGACGATGTCGAGCGCCGTGATGTCGATGATCACACCTCGGGCGCCGGTCGCGACGATCCGTTCGGACAGGTCGTCCTGCAGCCGCAGGGCGAGCTGATCCTCGAGGTCGACCTGGATCGACACGAGCAGCACGTCGCCCAGGGCCAGGACGGGAACCCGATCCATCAGAGCACCGACCGGGCGGCTCGCCGGGAGACCTCGGTCCCGCTCTGGCGCATCAGATACTGGAGGGCGTCGGCCAGGGTCGCCTTGGTCACGATGTCACCGAACTCGATGCCCAGTGACACGATGGTCTGCGCGATCTGCGGGCGGATTCCGGAGATGACGCACTGCGCCCCCATGAGCTGGGCCGCGACGACCGTCTTGAGGAGATGCTGCGCGACCTGGGTGTCGACCGCCGGCACCCCCGTGATGTCGAGGATCGCGTACGGCGAGTTGGTGTCGACCAGCGCCTGCAGCAACCGCTCCATGACGACCTGCGACCGGGCCGAGTCCAGCGTGCCGATGATCGGCACCCCCACGATGCCGTCCCACAGCTTGACCACCGGCGTCGACAGCTCCAGCAGCTGCTCCGACTGCTCGGTGATCAGGGCGTCCCGGGCCGCCACGTACGCCTCGGCGGTGTGCAGGCCGAGCGAGTCGACGAAGGCCGAGAAGTCGGCGAAGTCGGCCTTCGAGATCACCTCCTCGCTGTCACCGGTCGTCGCGCGCAACGCGTCCTTGACGGCGAAGATGCTGACCGCCGTCTCGGTGACCGAGAAGCCGCTGCGGGCTCGGGCGTGCGACAGCTCCGTGAGACTGGCCGTCAGCCCCGCCGTCCCGGGCGAACCGATCGAAGTGGCGCCGGACTCCAAGGCGGACAGGATCGCCGCGTACAGCTCTTCGGTCTGACGGCTCAGTTCCGCCTTCGTCAGGCGGCCCCGCAACGTCTCGCGAACGGTCTCGGTCCACGACGCGACGATCTCGTCCTGGCGTTCGGACAGCAGGGAGGCGAGCCGCTTGGCTCCGGATGCGTGCATCGTTTCCGCCTTCGAGGGGAGGGGTTGGCGTCGCGGTCAGGCTACCGAAGGATCTTGCGTTCGCCACGCTACCCAGTCCGGGCTGTGCGTACACTTGATCCCCTGATGATCATCACCGAGCACGGCGCGCCCCCCGCCCCGGCAGCGACGGAGACGCCATGGCCTTGAGTGTCAGCCCTTCCCGGCAAGTCGATCCCACGGTGCTCACCTTGGTCGGTGAGCTCGACGTCATGACCTCGCCGACGCTGGCCGACGCCATCGCCAAGGCGATCGCCGACGGTGCGACGGACATCGTCCTCGACGCGACCGGCTTGGCGTTCTGCGACTCGACCGGGCTGAGCGCGTTCGCCGCCGCCGTCGAGCAGCTGGGCTCGAAGGGCGGCCGCCTGGTGATCGCCGGAGCGCCGCGCATCGTCCGGCGGGTGCTCGAGGTGAGCGGCCTCGACGAGGCGCTCCTGATCGCCGAAGATGTCGCCGACGCGTGCGACCGGCTGCCCGCGACTGCCTGACCGACCTTCCCGTCGTGCTCACGGCGACGCATCAGATGCCCTCGAAACGACCCATCCAGGTCGGTCCTTCCACCATGGTCCGCCAATACTCAGATGGTCTGTATATACTGACAGCATGAACGTCGATAGAGCACCGATGCGTGAACCGACGTACTTCATCCTCGCCGCACTGCTCGACGGCCCGCTGCACGGCTACGCCGTCATCCAGCAGGTGGCCGGGCTGTCCGGCGGCCGCGTCCGGCTCGCCGCCGGCACGCTCTACGCCGCGCTCGACCGGCTCGCCGCCGAAGGGCTCCTGCGGGTCGACCGGGAGGAGGTCGTCAACGGCCGGGCACGCCGCTACTACGCCCTCACCGATCAAGGCGCCACAGCGGTACGCGCGGAGGCCGAGCGCATGACCGAAGCCGCTCGGCTCGTCATGAACCGAACCCGCGTACGCGACACTCGACTGAGGACGGTGAAACCCGCATGACGCCTCTGGAACGCCGTTATCGGCGGCTGATCGGGCTCTATCCGGCGCCTTATCGGCAGGACCGTGGCGAGGAGATCGTGGGCACCCTTCTCGACATGTCGGGTGACCGGCGCTGGCCCTCCGTCCGGGAGACCACCGGCCTGGTCGTCGGCGCTGTGCGTACGCACGCCCGGGCGTCCCGCGACCGGTCGGCGGCCGACACGTGGCGCGGTGGACTGCGCCTGGCTGTCCTGTTCCTGTTGCTGCAGTCGACCGTCGACGCCGGCGCCTCGGCCGGGCTCATCCTGAGCAACGGCGCGACGGAGCCGTCGACGCTGATCGTGGGATACTGCGCGGCCACGATGCTCAGTTTCGCCGCCCTGCTCGCGACGGCGTCCCGCCGTTATCTCGTCGGCGTCGGGCTGACCGCGGCGGTCTGGTTCTTCGAGCAGATCGTGATCCACGGACGGATGGGCGGCCCGATGTATCTGCCGGGCGAGATGTACTTCTGGCCGATAACGCTCGCCGTCCTCGCCGGGCTGCCGTTGATCTGGCTGCGACCACCGGGCGGCCGGAGGTGGCCGTGGGCGGTGGCGGTCGTCCCCGCCGTGCTCGCCCTGCCCTCACAGTTCGAGGCGACCCTCGGCCCGGTCCAGGCGCTGCTGTTCTTGCTCACGCTTATGGTGTGCCTGGCCGCGGCCGTCGTCGACCCCCGAGTCTCCATCGGAGCCGCCGGGTGGCCAGTCGGCTACGCCTGCTATCTGGTGTACGCGATCGTGGCTTGGGACGCTCCGGCCTACTTCTGGGTCCCCTTGAGCATCCTGCTCGCCATCACCGCCGCCCTGCTGCTCGCCGACCCGGTCCGCCGGCTCAGCCGGCGCTCCCGGCCCGAACGCACCACCTGACGGCCCCACGGCGGTTTCGGCCGGACCGACGGGGGCCGGACGGATCGCCGTCGCCGGGCACACAGGTGACCTTGGCGAGTTTCGGCGGCCAGCGCAACCGAAACTCGCCAAGATCATGAAGGATCAGTCCTCAAGCGCCTGATACAACGTCGTCCAGAAGTCGTGGATCGCCCGCGCCGCGTCCGGCACGGTCATCCCCACCTGGGTCAGCAGCATCCCGGTGAGCTGGTTGGCCGGATCGGCGTACGTCGTGACGCCGCTGCCGCCGTCCCAGCCGAACTGGCCGACCGGCGCGTAGTCGCCCCGGTAGGTGCGTACGGCCATGCCGAACCCCCAGCCGCCGTGCTGCCCCTGACCGAACGAGATGTGGACGTTGTCGCGCCCCATCGCCTCTCGCGCGGCGAGCTGCTCGGCGGTCAGCCGATTGGTGGTCATCAGCTCGACCGCGGGCTTCGACAGAATCCGCCGGCCGCCGTGCACGCCGCCGTTGAGGAGCATCTGGAAGTACGCGTGGTAATCGTCGACAGTGGAGACCAGGCCACCGCCGCCGCCTTGGAAGGCCGGCGGCCCGCTGTGGCGACCGCCTTCGGCCGGGTCCCACACGTGGAACTCGCCCGACTGCGGATCCGGGGCGTAGAGCGGCGGCAGCCGGTCGATCTTCTCCGCGGGCACGTCGAAGCCGGTGTCCTTCATGCCCAGCGGCTCGAAGAGGCGTTCCCGCAGGAACTCCTCGAACGACTGCCCGGTGACCCGGGCGACCAGTACGCCGAGCAGGTCGCTGGCGATGTGGTACTGCCAGCGTTCGCCGGGCTGGTGCATCAGCGGCAGCGTGCCGAGGCGGCGCAGCCACTCGTCCGGCTCCGGCATCGGCGTCGGCAGGTCGGGTGTGAGCCCTTGCTCGAAGACGGCGTTCATCACCGGGGTGCCCAGGGACGTCATGTCCATCCCGAGGCCGAACGTCGAGGTCAGCACATCCCGTACGGTGATCGGCCGTCGCGCCGGGACCGTGTCGTCCAGCGGGCTGTCGATCCGCCGCAGCACCTGGCGGTCGGCCAGTTCCGGCAGCCACTGCTGCACCAGGTCGTCCAGGCGCAGCCGGCACTCGTCGAGCAGGATCATCGCCGCCGCGACCGAAACCGGCTTGGACGTCGACGCCATCCGGAAGATCGTGTCGCGGCGCATCGGCGTACCGCCGTCGTGGCGCATCGTGCCGATCGCCTCGACGTGCGTCTGCCCGCCTCGGCTGACCAGGGCCACCAGGCCGGGGATCCGCCCGGAGTCGACGTGCCGGGTCAGCACGTCGCGCAGCCGGCGCAGACCGGCCTCCGAGAAGCCGCGGTTGTTGAGTTCCATCGTCTAGCTCCTTGCGTTCTTGCGGGCTGTGTGTGCGTCAAACGATCGCCTCGGCTGCTGTCATGGCCCTGTCATCGCCCTGACACGGCTGGAAACGGGGCAAACCACGCGGGTGGCCGGCCGGATCCTGTGGGAAGGTGAGGGCATGCCGCTGACCCGCCTGTATCGCGCCGGCGAACTCGCCGCTCAGGGCTTCCCCATCGCCCAGGTCTCCGACCACCTGGCCGATCCCGGGAGCACGGTGTGGTTCGATCTGGTGCGGCCGACCCCGGACGAGCTGCACGCGGTCAGCGAGGAGCTGGGTCTGCACCCGCTGGCGGTGGAAGACGCGCTCACCGAGCATCAGCGCCCCAAGATCGACCGGTACGCCACGCACCTGTTCGTCACGGCGTACGCGGTGCGGCTGGACGTCCAGACCGGGGAGCTGACGAAGGCGACGGTGAACGCGTTCGTCACGCCGAAGGCGCTGGTCACCATCCGGCCGGACGAGTCGTTCGACATCGACGAGGTCACCAACCGCTGGGACCTGCTGCCCCAGCTCGCCAAACACGGGGTGGCGTACCTGTTGCACGGGCTCATCGACTACGTGGTGGACACGATCAGCGACGCGAGCGAGGCGCTGGACGAGCAGATCGAGGATCTCGAGGACGCCCTGTTCGACGACCGGCCGACGCAGTCCCGCGACATGCAACGGCGGACCTATGAGCTGCGCAAGAGCCTGGTACGCCTGCGGCATGTGGTGGTGCCGACGCAGGAGCTGGTCGACGGGCTGCGCCGGGAGGGCCGCAGCTTCGACGAGGCGATGGAGCCCTACTACGAGGACGTCTACGATCACGCGCGGCGAGCGGTCGAGCGTACGGACACGCTGCGGGAACTGGTCAGCACGATCCTGGAGACGCAGCTGACGTTGCGCGGCAACCGGCTCAACGTGATCATGAAGCAGGTGACGAGCTGGGCCGCCATCATCGCGGTGCCGACCGCGGTGACCGGGTTCTACGGGCAGAACGTGCCATATCCCGGCTTCGGTCACCTGTCGGGTTTCATCGTGTCGAGCGCGGTCATCGCCGTCCTGTCGGTGACCCTCTACGTGCTGTTCCGCCGCCGGGATTGGCTCTGACCAGGGGTGGTCGTCACGCCGGCCGATAAAGTTCCCGGCTATTGCGAATCCAACGATCAGGTTCCCCGCCAGGGCGAACGTCCAGTAGCGTCGCGCGGGTGAGGCAGCTGACGTCCCGCATCCTGGCCGCGGCCGCCCGGCGCTATCTGGGGCGCAAGGGCGGCTTCGACCTGGCCAAGGTCGGCATGCTGCCGGACCGAACGCTCGTCCCGTTGCGCCGGACCGGCCTCGACCCGGTGCCGGAGCTGGGCACGATCCGCGAGCAGGCGCCGGTGTCCCGCCTGCCCGTCCCGTTCGGCCTGCGCGTCTGGCTGGTCACCGGCTACGCGGCGGCCAAGCAGGTGCTCGCCGACGGCGACGGATTCTCCACCGACTTCGCGAACCTCGCGCCCGGCGTCGCCGGACCCGGCGGGCTGGGCTTCGCCGACCCGCCCGAGCACACGCGCCTGCGCAAACTGCTCACGCCCGAGTTCACCATGCGCCGGCTGGCCCGGCTCACGCCGCGCATCCACGACATCGTCGGCGAGCGGCTCGACGCGATGGCCGCCATGCCCGGCCCGGTGGACCTGGTCGCGGAGTTCGCGCTGCCGATCCCGTCGCTGGTCATCTGCGAGCTGCTCGGCGTGCCCTACGCCGACCGGGCCGACTTCCAGCGCCTGGCCATGGCCCGCTTCGACGTCTTCGCGGGCGCGGACGCGCCGCTGGGGGCCATCAGCGAGTCGCTCGACTATCTGCGTACCGTGGTCCAGGCTCAGCGCCGCCATCCGGGCGACGGGCTGATCGGGATGATCATCCGCGAGCACGGCGACGAGGTCACCGACGACGAGCTCGCGGGGCTCGCGGACGGCGTACTGACCGGGGGCTTCGAGACGACCGCCAGCATGCTCGCCCTGGGCGCCTTGGTCCTGCTCCAAGACCCTCAAGCAGTTCAGCTGGTACGCACAACGGACGAAGCCGCCGCGCCCTTCGTCGAAGAGGTGCTCCGGCATCTGGCCGTCGTGCAGGTGGCCTTCCCCCGCTTCGCTCGCGACGACCTCACCATCGCCGGTACGCCGATCAGCCGCGGCGACGTGGTGATCGTCTCGTTGTCGGGGGCCAACCGCGATCCGGTGCTCGGACCGGACCTGGAGCACCCCGACCCCACCCGTACGCCGACCTCGCATCTGGCCTTCGGGCACGGCCTGCATCGGTGCATCGGCGCGGAGCTGGCGAAGATGGAACTGCGGACGGCGTACCCGGCGCTGGTCCGGCGCTTCCCCGGCATGCGGCTGGCCGTCGACGCCGCCGATCTCCGCTTCCGTCGTGCGTCCATTGTGTACGGCGTCGGGGCGCTCCCGGTTCTGCTCGACTGAGACTGCCGCGTCCGATCCTCGCCAGACGATCGCCTTTCGGCGTACCAATCTGGTGATCATGAATAATCCCCTCGACAGCAAGGTCGCCCTGGTCACCGGCGGCGGACGCGGCATCGGCGCGGCGGTGGCGCTGCGCCTGGCCCAGGACGGCGCGGACGTCGCGATCACCTACCAGCGGGACGCGCAGGCCGCCGAGAACGTCGTGAAGCAGATCGTGGCGTTGGGCCGCCGCGCGGTCGCGCACCGGGCGGACAGCGCGGACCCGGCCGAGGTCGTCGCGGCGGTCCACGCCACCGTGGCCGAGTTCGGGCGGCTCGACATCCTGGTGAACAACGCGGGTGAGTTCCGGCTCGGCCCGATCGAAGACCTGTCGCCGGCCGACTTCGAGCAGACCGTCGCGGTCAACATCCGGGCGCCGTTCATGGCCACCCAGGCAGCGCTTCAGCATCTGACCGGCGGCGGGCGCATCATCATGATCGGCAGCAACGCGGCGGAGCGTGTGGTGTTCCCCGGCTTCT
The DNA here is from genome assembly GCA_013361475.1 of Hamadaea sp. GTDB lineage: Bacteria > Actinomycetota > Actinomycetes > Mycobacteriales > Micromonosporaceae > Hamadaea. The sequence continues at coordinate 3,433 of JABFYB010000819.1, read as the reverse complement.
CGCTGTACTCGATGAGCAAGACGGCGCTCACCGGGCTCACCAAGGCGCTCGGGCGGGAACTCGGCCCGCGCGGCATCACGGTGAACCTGGTGCACCCGGGAGCGACCGACACCGCGCTGAACCCGGCTGACGGTCCTAACGCGACAGTCGTCACCGGGTTCACCGCCACCGGCCACTACGCCGACCCGGCCGACATCGCCGCGGCGGTCGCCTTCCTCGCCCGGCCCGACAGCCGGTACGTGACCGGCGCGTCCCTCAACGTCGACGGCGGCTTCACCGTCTGAGGGGGTCCATCGGCATCCGGTCGCTATGACATCGTGGCCGGATGCCGATGGACCACTGGCCGGTGCTGCTCCTCGCGTCCGCCGCGGCGTACGCGCTCGCGTTGCTGTCGGCGGTGGCCGGGTTCGGCGGCGGCGTACTGCTGCTGCCGGTGTTCACGGCGTTGTTCGGGCTGCGGATGGCGGTGCCGATGCTGACCCTGACGCAGTTGTCGAGCAACGGCGCCCGGGTCTGGCTCAACCGCCACGACCTCCAATGGCGTCTCGTGGGCTGGTTCGCGCTCGGCGCGGTCCCGTTCGCCGTCGCGGGCGGCCTCCTGCTCGCGCACGCTCCCCTGTCGCCGCTCAAACGGGTCCTCGGCGGCTTCCTCATCGGCCTGGTCGTCTGGCGACGCGTACGCCCCCAGCCGGGCAAGCCGAAGGACCCGGTCTTCGCCGCCGTCGGAGCCGGCTCGGGGTTCGGCTCGGCCCTCCTCGGCTCGGTGGGCCCGCTGACCGCACCGTTCTTCCTCGCGTACGGGCTGACCCGGGCGGCGTACATCGGGACGGAGGCGGCCAGCGCGCTGACCATGCACCTGGCGAAGCTCACGGCGTACGGGACGGGCGACCTGCTGACCCGGACCGTGCTCGGCTACGGGCTGGCGCTGACCCCGGCGGTGCTCGCCGGAGCGTGGACCGGCAAGAAGATCCTCACCCGGGTCGGCGACCGGGTGTTCGTGCTCCTCGTCGAGGCCGGCCTCGTCGTCTCCGGGCTACTCTTCCTCGGAGGGATGTGATCACATGCGGGAGTGGCTGATCGGGCTCGGCGTCGCGGTCGCCGTCGTCGTCGCCTCGTGGGGCCTCCTGATCCTGCTCGCCCGGCGGCTGCCGCCGGGCATTCTGCGGGACCTCGCGGCGTTCATCCCCGACTGCGTCACCACCGTGCGCCGGTTGCGCAAAGATCCGCGGGTGCCCCGGAAGGCGAAGATCGCGATCGTGTTCGCCGGTGTCTGGGTGGCCAGCCCCATCGACCTGATCCCGGAGTTCATCCCGGTCATCGGCCCGCTGGACGACATCGTCGTGGTCGCCCTCTGCCTCCGGTACGCCGGCCGCCAGGTGCCCCGGGAGGTGCTGCTGGCCGCCTGGCCGGGTGAGCCGCGGTTGCTCGAACGCCTCCTCGGCCCGGTTTAACCGGTTTAGCCTGAGGGTATGGCCGCACCCGTGGATCTGGCTGTGCAGGTACGCCCTCACGCCGTCGTCGAGTTCGGGGTCGTCCCCGAGCTGGTGTTCGAGGCGTTGACCGATCCCGGCCGGGTGTCGCGCTGGCTCCCCGAGCCGCTGCGCCTCGACGAGGACGGACCGGGCCTGCTCCGCGTACGCCTGCACACGCCGGACGCGGACGGCACCGGCGACCCGGGCCTGCGGCACCAGCGCGTCCTTCCGGTCGCCACCGAATCCGGCGAAGCCTGGTACGCCAACCTCGTGATCACGCCGCTGCCGGACGCCCGCAGCCGGGTCGACGTCGGGGTGCTCGGCGAATGCGAGCGGGAACAGATCGACGCCATCCTCAAACAGGCCGTCGCCGGCGTACGCGACGACATCGCCGAGAGCTTCACCCCCGGCTGAGCCCGCCTGCGCCCCAGCGTCAGCCGAGGTCGCGGAGGTGCTCGGCGACCTGACGGCTGTGCTTGGACCGGGAATGGGCGACCTTGTCGGACGCGCTCAGCCCTTCCTCGTCGGCGGTCCGCAGCCGGACCGACCGCAACACCTCGGAGAGGTTGTCGTAGGTCGCCAGCGGCAGGCTGTGCAACGCCCGGCGGGTGTCCGGGTCCGCGCCGTACTGGAAGGCGTATTCGACGATCTCCTGCTGGGTCGCCGGGAACTTGAACTGGGCCAAGGTCTGCTTCAGCAGCTCGTACGGATCAGCCACGAATGCCAATCTACGCCGAGTCCGACAAATCGCGACCCGAATCCGGCGGGGCGGGCAGCCGCACTTCGACGTGCGCCCCGCCCAATGGGGAGGTGTTGGCGGCCACGACCGACCCCGCGTGGGCTCGGGCGATCATGTCGACGATCGTCAGCCCCAGCCCCGTACCGCTTGAATCGTGCCGGGGCACCGAGCCCGGCTCCGGGAACTGCACCGGCAGCATGGCGGCGGGGAATCCGGGGCCGTCGTCGTCGACGGTGATCACGACGGTGGCGGGCGGCTCCCCGCGTACGCCGACGGTCACGTGACCGGCCCCGGCCTGGGCGGCGTTCGCGACGAGGTTCGTGACCACCTGATCCAGGCGTACCGGGTCGACGTCGGCGACCAGTTCGTCGCCCACCACCCGCAGACGCAGCGGATACGCCGACGCGACCCGGCCTGCGGTCGCGCGTACCCGGTCGGTCACGTCGGTCGGCAGGCGCTCCAGCGGCAACTGCCCGGCCCGCGCGCGGGCCAGCGTCAGCATGTCCGCGGTCAGCCGGGCCAGCCGGTCGGCCTCCCGCAGCCCGCCGCGCAAGGCTTCCTGGGCGTGCTCCTGCCCACCGGCGAGGCCCAGCTCCAGCTCCGCCCGCAACGCCGCCACGGGGGTACGCAGCTCGTGCGCGGCCGCGTCCAGGAACGTGCGCTCCCGCTTCGTCGCGGCCGCGATGCGGTCGAGCATCCCGTTGAGGGTACGCGCGAGGGACGCGATCTCGTCCTCACCGGGCGGCACCGGCAACCGCCGTCCGGGGTCCGCCGTGCTGATCTCCTGCGCCTCCGCGGTCAGCCCCGCGACCGGCCGCAGCGCCGAGCCCAGCAGCCGGCGTACGCCGAGGGTCAGCAGCGCCAGCAGGATGGGCAGGCCGAGGGCGAGCCCGGTGATGAGCCGGCGAGCCGCCGTGTTCACGGTGTCGAGGCTGGCCCCGGCGACGGCCACCCGGCCGTCCGGCAACGGCGTCGCCACGAGCACGGCGTCGTCGCCGAGCCCCGGCACGTTCTTGTGCACGACCAGCTTGTCCTGGCGAGCCTCGCTCAGTTCGGCGGCGTCGAGGACGGGGGCCGCCGGTGCGGCCGACGAGCGCGCGGTCACCCGGGCGCCGTCGATGACCTGGGCGTACGGGTCCTGTTCGACCGGGGTCAGGTCACCCGCGCGGACGGCGGCCGCGAGGTCGCCGACCCGGGCGGTCACCTCGTCGGTGTCGCCCTG
>JABFYB010000123.1 GCA_013361475.1 Hamadaea sp. | reverse complement strand
ACTCATCCCTCCGTGGGGCATCTTGGGTCGGCATTTGTCCGGCGACGCCGGTACCCTCTGGCGCGTGAGTCACTCGTTCCAGGTGGACCTCCGGGGCATCGTCGACCTGTTGAGCCACCACCTCTACGGCAGTCCCCGGGTCTACGTCCGGGAGCTGCTGCAGAACGCGGTCGACGCGATCACCGCACGTCGAGTGGCCCATCCGGGTGTTCCGGCTGACTGCACTCCCGGCGGCTCGCCCAAGAGGCTCCCCGACTCGGTGTGGATCGAGACTCCGAAGCGGACGCCGGACGGCACGCTGCGCGTACACGACACCGGGGTCGGGCTGACCGAGGCGCAGGTGCACGAGTTGCTGGCCACCATCGGCCGTAGCGGTAAGCGGGATGAACTGGGTTTTTCCCGGCAAGAGTTTCTCGGCCAGTTCGGCATCGGCCTGCTCTCGGCCTTCCTGGTCGCCGACGAGATCCGGGTGCAGACCCGGCACGAGGGAGCGCCGACCGTCTACTGGACCGGCTACTCCGACGGGCGCTACGCGGTCGAGTCCGGGCCGGAGCGCGCCGAGGTGGGCACGACGGTGACCTTGGTGCCCCGGCCGGACGCCACGGACTGGCTCGCCGCCGAGCGCGTGGTCGAACTGGCCCGCACGTTCGGCGAGATGCTGCCGGTCGGCGTACGCGTCGACGGTGAACTGATCACTGTGGAGCGTCCGCCCTGGGACCTCGGGCGGGCGGAGCTGTTCGCGTACGCGCAGGAGACCTTCGGGTTCGTGCCGTTCGACGTGATCGAGGTGAAGGTGCCCGAGGCCGGGCTGCGCGGGGTGGCTTTCGTGCTGCCCCGGCCGGCGAACCCGGCGGCCAAGGCCGGGCATCGGGTGTACCTCAAGCGGATGCTGCTCGCCGAGGGCGCCGAGGGTCTGCTGCCGGAGTGGGCGTTCTTCGTGCGCTGCGTGATCGACGCGAGCGAGCTGCGCCCGACGGCCAGCCGCGAGGCGCTGTTCGAGGACGGTCTGCTGGAGTCGGTGCGCGAGCAGCTCGGCGACCAGTTGCGCGGCTGGATGCTGGCGATGGCCCGCCGGGAGCCGCAGCGATTGCAGCAGTTCCTCTCGGTGCACAACGTCGGCGTGAAGACCTTGGCGCTGCACGATCTGGAGATGTTGCGCCTGGTCGACGAGTGGTGGCCGATGGAGACCAACATGGGCCGCATGCCGCTGGCGGAGTTCCGGCGGCGCTACTCGACCGTGCGCTATTGCACCACTGTGGACGAATTCCGGCAGCTCGCGGCGGTGGCGGCGGCGCAGAACCTGGCCGTGGTGAACGCCGGTTACGTCTACGAGCCGGACATCATCGAACGGCTGCCGCTGCTCGATGCGGAGGTGCTGGTCGACCGGCTCGACCCCAGCGATCTCGCGACCCGGTTCGACACCCTCGACCCGGCGACCGACCTGGCGCTGCGGCCGTTTCTCACGATCGCCCAGCGCCGGATGGACCCGCTGGGCTGCGAGATCGTCGTGCGGGCCTTCGACCCGCCCGGTCTGGCCGCGCTGTATCTCGTGGACCGCGAGTCCACTTTCCAGCGCCAGCTCCGCGAGACTCAGGAAGTCGTCGACGAGGTCTGGGCGGGAGTCCTCGCGGCGTTCGAGCGGGCCGAGGCCGCGACGCGGCCCCAGCTCGTCCTCAATCATCGCAATCCACTGGTACGCCGAGTGACCGCGTTGCCGTCACCGGAACTCGTCGGGCTGGCCGTGGAATCGCTGTACGGGCAGGCGTTGCTGCTCGGGCACCATCCACTGCGCCCGGCCGACTCGGCCTTGTTGAACCGGTCCTTCCTGGGCCTGCTGCAGCAGGCGGTGCCGGCCGTCGGGCCGGCCTCGGCCGAGCAGCCGGCTCCGGAGGCACAGCCGGAGGGGGAGGACTGAATGGCGAGCGAGGACGAGATCCGCGGGATGATCGCCGCGGCTTGGGACGCGCCGGAGGGCGCCGGGCAGATCGCGCTGGTGGAGGAGGCGATGCTGCACGCCGAGGCGAGCGGGAACGCCGAGCTCGCCTTCGACGCCCGGATGGTCGCGACCAACGCGTTCCACCGTGGTGGTGAACCGGCGAAGGCGTTCGTCACGTTCGCCCGGTGTCTCAAGGAGTACGACGAGAACCCGGACCGCCGCAACGGTCAGGACGAGCACCTGCTGCTCTGGTTCTTCAAGTACATCGTCTCCTCGATGGCGAAGTTCCCCGAGGTGCCGTTGGAGCGTACGCACGCCGTCCTGGACGACATGGAGCGCCGCTACCGATCGGGTGGACACAGCCTGCACGCCGTGTACGCGTACCGGTATGTCGTGGCGTCCCATGTGGGCGACGCCGAGCAGGCCGATCACTTCTACGGACTGTGGGACGCCGCCCCGCGCGACGAGAACTCCGACTGCGCCGGGTGCGACCCGACCTCCAAGGCTTATCACCTCGTCTGGCGCGAGCGGTACGCCGAGGCGATCGCCCTCGCCGAGCCGGCCTTGCAGGGCCGGTTGACGTGCTCGGAACAGCCGCAGTCCATCCTGACCGCGCTGATGATCCCGTATCTGCGGACGGGTCGGCTGGAGCAGGCGCGGGACGCGCACCGGCGGGCGTACCGGGCTTTCCAGACCAAGCCCGCCGACCTGGGTTCGGTCGCCGATCACGTCGAGTTCTGCGGGCTCACCGGCAACGAGATGCGCGGCTTGGAGCTGATCGAACGGCACCTGACCTGGCTTGAGAAGCCGCCGACGCCGAAGGCCGAGATGGAGTTCGCCTCGGCCGCCGCGCATGTGCTGCGCCGGTTGACCGCACAGGGCAAGGGCGACCTGCCGATCCGCTCGGGGTGGACCGTCGCGGAGCTGGCCGGGAACCTGGCGGATCGGGCCGCCGCCCTCGCGATCCGCTTCGACGAGCGCAACGGCAACGCGTACCAGAGTGAACGGATCGCGCGGCGCCTGGACGCCGAGCCGATCGTCGACTACCTGCCGCTGTCGATCACCGCGGCCCATCGGTCCCAGGTCGCTCCGGTGGAGCCGGACGAGCCGGCGATCGCCGAGCCCGATCTGAGCTCCGCGCCCACCACGTTGAGTCTGGACGAACAGCTGGACCTCGCCGAGGACTGGCTGCGAGAGCAGGATCCGCGCGGTGATGCGCTGGCGGACCGGGTGCTCGGCAGCTGGCGGTCGACGGTCAGCGGGACACTCACCGCCGAACAGCAGGGCCGGATCGCGATGCTCCAGGTGAGCCGGCTGCCCGACGACGACCTCGTGGGCATCCAAGCGGGCCTGATGCAGGCGGCGAGCGGCTTCGCCGAGGCGGGCGACCTGGCCCGTGAGGCGGCCTGCCGGGTGCAGTTGGCGATCGCGCAGTTCCAGACCCAGCCGTCGGAACCGGCGCTCGGCGAGCCGGTGGAGCTGACGATGGCGCGGCAGGCCGCCGAGGAGGTGCTGTCCGCCACGACCGACTCTGTGTTGCGTCGGGTGACGCTGCTGCGGGTGGCGTACCTGGAGACCATCGCCGGGCAGACCGACGCCGCGCTGGCCTCGATCGACGCCGCCGACGCCGAGCCGGGGCACGTCCCGCTGCGGCACCGGGTGCAGAGCCTCATGATGCGGGCCGGTCTGGTGCACGCCCTGGACCGGATCGACCAGACGCGCGACCTCGTCGGGGCGGCGGTCGAAGCCCTGCGTCCGCTGGGCCGGTCGAACGAGCTGGCCTCGGCCCTGTTCACGTACGCCAACCTCGTCGGCGGCCTCGGCGATCACTCCGGCGCGCTCGCGGCGTTCGAGGAGGCGGCGACTGTCGCGATCGACCCCGAACTCCGCCGGAACGCTCGGGCCAACGCCGGGTTCATGTTGGTCAACACCGATCGGGCCGACGAGGTCATCGACGACATCGTCGAGCACGTCTGCCTCATGGCGGCCGAGGGCGAGGACCGGGCGGCGGCGTACTCCCGGCATCGGCTGGCTGTCGCACTGGCCACCACGCGCCGGTTCCGGGAGGCGGCGGAGGTGGCCGAGGAGGCGTTGGCGTACTTCGCCGACGAGGCCGAGGAGGAGCAGGTCATCGCGGACGAGTGCCGGGATCTGCTCGCCAGGGTCTACGACGAGATGGGCGAACCACTCGCCGCGCTGGCCCAACTGGAGGCGCTGGCGGCCGGCCGGGGTGGCTTCGACGACGCCGGATATCGAGCACACCTGCTGGAACGGATGGCGGAGGTGCTCTACCGCGTCGATCGGGACCGCGAGGCGGGGCTGCGCTACGGCGAGGCCGCCGCCGGCTATCAGGCCGCCGGAGAGCGTCCGGCCGCCGCCCGCGCGCTGCGGCGACGCATCCTCGCCCTGCATTACGGGCGTGATCCGGAGTCGGCGATCGAGGCCATCGATCAGGCCACCGCGTACGCCGCGGGCGCCGATCCGGAGCAGGAGCCGGGCATCGTCTGGGAGCACGCCATGGCCTGCTACGACGGCGCTTTCGTGCTGGCCGACCACCGCTCGTACGCCGACGCCCTGGCGATCGCCGAGAAGGCGCCCGAGCTGTTCCGCTCGATCGAGGCGTTCGAGGAGGCGGCCTTCGCCGAGCTGAGGCACGGTGAGATCCTGGTGGCGGCCGGCGACCCCCGGTCGGGCGAGCGGGTGCTGCGGCGGGTGATCGAGGGACTGCCCCGGGACCATCAGGCGCGCGCCGAAGCGGCTTGGTGGCTGGCTCGGGCGCTGGAGGAGCAGGGCGAAGCGGAGAAGGCCCGTGAACTCCGCAAAGCGTACGATCTTCCGGAACGCGACTAAACGGGCGTTAAGTTTCCGAGTTGACTGGCGAGTAGGCTGACCGAGTGACGATCGAGCAGCAGGTAGACACCCCCCGCAAGCGCTCGCGGCGTGACGAGATCCTCCAGATCGCCGTCGGGCTCTTCGCTACTCGCGGCTACCACGGCGTTTCCATGGACGACATCGGCAAGGAAGCCGGTGTGACGGGACCCGCCCTCTACCACCACTTCGCCGG
>JABFYB010000722.1 GCA_013361475.1 Hamadaea sp. | reverse complement strand
GCGTGGCTTCATGTCCCCGAGATGCACACAGTGGACTATGGAGTTGCCGGGCTCGGCGGCCAACGGCCGATCGGCGCTACTCCACCGGCCAGGTGTGCACCGGAGCGTTCGATCTGGACAGTTCGGCGTACAGGGCCAGCATGTGCCGCAGGGCCGACGGGCGGTCCAGTCCCCGCCGTTCGGCCGCCCGCACGGTGTCGACCTGCCAGGTCGCCCCGGTACGCCCGCTGAGGCACCGCTGCTCGATGATGCCGAGCAGGTGGTTGCTCACCGCCGCGTCGACGCCGAACCCGTCGAGCCCCTCGGCCGCGTTGGCCAGCATGACATCCAGCAGCAGGTCAGTCGCGCGTACTTCGCCGACCCGGGGCCAGAAGATGGGGGCCGCGATGCCCCGGCGCGCGGCGGCGTGGAAGTTGTCCTCGGCCGCGCTGAAGCTCAGTTGCGTCCAGATCGGACGATCCTGCTCGGCGTGGTAGCGGACCAAGCCGTAGTACAGGGCGGCGTTGGCCATCATGTCCACGATCGTCGGCCCGGCCGGCATCACGCGGTTCTCCACGCGCAAGTGCGGTCGGCCGTTCATGACGTCGTAGACCGGACGGTTCCACCGGTAGATGGTCCCGTTGTGGAGGCGCAGCTCCCCCAGGTGCGGTACGCCGCCCGACCGCAGCACCTCCAGCGGGTCCTCGTCGTCGCAGATCGGCAGCAGCGGCGGGAAGTAGCGGACGTTCTCCTCGAACAGGTCGAAGATCGAGGTGATCCAGCGCTCCCCGAACCACACCCGGGGGCGTACGCCCTGCGCCCGCAGCTCGTCCGGGCGGGTGTCGGTGGCCTGCTTGAACAGGGCGATCCGGGTCTCGTGCCACAGCTGATGGCCGAACAGGTACGGCGAGTTCGCCCCGGCCGCGAGCTGGAAGGCCACGACCGACTGGGCGGCGTTCCAATAGTTCGCGAACTTCTCCGGGGAGACCTGGAGGTGGAACTGGAGGCTGGTGCAGGCCGCTTCGGGCGCGATCGACTCGGTCTCGATCTTCAGGTGGTCCACGCCCCGGATGTCCAGCGTGATGTGCTCGCCGCGGGCGTTGAGGATCTGCTCGTTGAGGACGCGATAGCGCGGGTTGGTCGAGAGGTTGTCCAGGATCGCGTGCTCGACGGTCAGCGTCGGGAGGATGCCGATCAGCACCAGGTTGGCGCCGTGCTCGGTGGCCTTCGCGTCGGTGCGGGCCAACGTCTCCAGGAGCCGCTTCTCGTACTGCGCCAGCCCGTCGCCGCCGATGAGCTGGGGCGGCACGTTCATCTCGAGGTTGAACTGGCCGAGTTCGGGCTGGAAGGTGGGGTCCTCGAGGTCTTCGAGGATCCCGAGGTTGCGCATGGCCGGCTCGTGCTCGCCGTCGATCAGGTTGATCTCGATCTCGAGTCCCGTCGTCGGCGCGTCGGCGTCGAACGCGAAGTCGTCCAGCATCAGGGCGAAGGTGTCCAGACATCGCCTGACCTTCTGCCGGTACCGCATCCGATCCGCGCTGGTGAACGTCCCCTCCGAGACGTCCTTGCCCATATGCCCTCCCCGGCTCTCGGTCTGCTGCTGTGGGTAACCGAGTCGTTGCAATGAGCTTCCAGCCTAAGGGGTTCCCTCCAGGGTGGTATCGGACGCTAGGACCATTGCCAGAATTCCCCTCGCTTTTGACAGGCAGAAGTGGCGGCAGAACCCGCTGTCACAGCGTCAGGACCCCGTGATACCCCAACAAAATGGACAGATCAACGAGCGCGACGTTGATAGCGTTTGCCGCAGATCCGGTCGCACGGGGGCGACCCACTTTGGGGGGGTCGGCATGACGGTTGCTCGTCGGACACCAGGGCGACTGGCGTAGCGATCTCATGCCGTGTCATTTGGCGCGAGCGGGGGAACGGGACACGTTCGGGGGCCCTGCTCGCGCCAAATACCAGCTCGGCCGGCGCGCTCAGGCGCCCGGCTTCTCCGGCTTCTCCGGGTCCTCCGGCTTCTTCGGCTCCTCCGGGCGCTCCACCACCGTGGCCCGTCCCGTCGCGGGACGCGGACGACGACGGTTCCGGGGCGCGGGAATGAGCGGCGCCGCTCCCGGCTTGGTCTCCGCCGCCGGCTCCGGCTTCGGCTCGACCTCAGCGTCCGCCTCCGGCTTCGGCGTGTAGATCTGCCCGGTCGCGGGCTCCACGACCACCGCGGCCGGGGCTTCCAGCGCGGTCGGCCGAGTCGCGGTCAGGACGGCGGCCAGCACCGAACCCGCCAGCCCGGCGATCACGGCGTACGGCGCGATGAGCAGCGCGGAGACCTGCTCCGCCGGAGCGCCCGCCAGCCGGGGCGCGGCAAGCACGGAGGCCGCGGCCAGCAGCACCGGCCCCACGACGCCCGACAGCGCCACCGAGGCCCGAGCGTCACCCCGCCGACCGGCCGGCCACGCGGCGAGCAGCCCGAGGAGGAAGGTGGATCCGAGCATGAGCAGCGCTCCGGGCAGGTAGATCGACTGCCACCAGCCGCTGCCCGGCAGGTCCAGGGCGACCGCCTCGACGTCGCTCACCGAGTCGACCTGTGTGAACCGCCAGACGCCCAACTGCGTCGGGGCCAGGCCACGGCCGCCCGCCACGGCGTCGACCACCGCGAGCACCGCCACCAGCCACCACCAGGACGCCGTCGCCACGAGGTTCGCCGCCGCCGCGCGGGCCGACAGCACGACCGCCGCGAGCACCAGGCCGATCAGCACGCCCGCGGTCGCGTACCAGCCGACGACCCAGGCCGGCGCGAAGGTCACGCTCGTCGAGACCTCCCGGGCCGGCAGCGCGGTCAACGGCACGACGGCCAGTCCACCCAGGGCCGCGGCGCAGGCGACCGAGGCCCGCCATAGGCCGCGGGACCACGATGTCGAGTCCACAGTGGTACGCCGAGCGACGGTGAGTGCGGCCACGGCCACAGACAGGGCCGCGACCCAGACCGTCCAAGCCAGCGCCGCGGCCCAGCCCGCGGAGTCGCCGAGCCAGCCGATGATTCCCAAGCCGTAACCGACTCCGAGCTGCGCGGCGCCGATCCCGGCGGCCAGTCCGGCCGCGACGGCGACCGATCCGGTCCAGCCTCGTGCGGACATCGTCTCGTCCTCCCGCGAGGTATCCAGTGGTGGGCAGACTATCGCTGACTCCGTACCACCGCGACATGTGTCAACTTGGTGTCAGTTGGGCCTGCACACGGGCTTGGTGTCGCTCCCGGGTTGCACACTGTGAGCCGCCGCGAGTGACGCGCCGCCAGGGAACAGGGAACAGGAGCAAGCGACGATGACCGACCCGTGGGCGACCAGAGTGGACGCCGATCCCCCACGCCAGGGCCTCAGCCCGGCGATGATCGCGGCCATCGCGACCTCCGTCGCCGTGCTCGCGATCATCGGGGCCACCGGCGGTTTCCTACTCGCCAACGCGAACCCCTCGGCGTCGCCGTCCACATCAGCCTCGGCGGTCACCGCCTCTCCGTCGGCCACGCCGTCGGTGGACGAGTCGCCCACCTTCGCGCCCAGCCCGGTGGTGTCAGCCACCTCCACGACGCCGGCGGCGACCGGCATGCTCCCGGACGGGCAGGGCCGCGACTTCCGCGAGTACTTCACCCAGCTGCGTACGGCGAAGCTCGGTGTCGTCCTCGTCTTCGGCGAGACCGGTCAGGACGGCCTCGTCACCCGGACCTCCCCGGAGGCGGGTTCACGGATCCGCGCCGGCATCACCGTCAAGGTCTACGTGGCCGGCGCGCCACCGGAGACCGTGCTGCCGAAGGTGGTCGGTCTCCCGTGCCGAGACGCCCGGGTTCCGCTGGGCAACAACGGTCTCCTGCCGACCTACAAGACCGGTCAGGAGGGCGTCGTGCTCAGTCAGTCGCCCGACCCCGACTCCGGCGGCACCGTCCGCTGGAACGACCACGTGGAGATCACCTGCGGCGAAGGGGCCTCGGCCAGCCCTAGTCCGTAGTGGTCAGCGCGCCGCGCCAGCGGGCGTACGGCAATCGTGGTAGGACGGGCACATGTCGGAGAGATCGCCAAGTCCCGCGGACGAGCCCGCCGAGCCCACCCAGCCGATCGAGCCGGACGCCACCCGGCCGATCGAACCGGACGCGACGCAGGCCATTCCCCCGGACGCCACGCAGGCGCTGCCGGGGGCGTACGACGCGCCGACCGAGGCGATCCCGACCGAGCAGCTGCCGCCCGTGGACTCGGACGCCACTCAGGTCACCCCGGGCGAGCACTGGACCGGCCGGGCCGAGGTACGCCCCGACGCCGTCCGGGACGCGGTCCCGCCCGAGGACTGGAACGATGTCGAGGAACCGGGCCGGAACTGGTGGCTGCCGATCCTGATCGGCGTGGTCGCCGTCCTCGTGGCGCTGGCCGTCATCGTGGCGGTGGTGCTTCTGCTCCGGCGGTCCGACGAGCCCGAGCCCATTCCGACGGCCGTGATCCCGACCGCGACGTCGGCCGCCCCGAGCCCGTCGCCGACGCGGACGCAGCCGAGCCCGTCGGAGACCACGGCCACCAGCGCTCCCACCACCCAGATCGAGGTGCCGAACCTCGCCGGGGAGACCGAGGCGGTCGCGAAGTCCCGGCTGGACCAGCTCGGCCTGACCTACTCGGTGACCTACCAGGAGGATCCGGGAAGCACGCCGGGCACCGTCATCACGACCGTTCCCGTGGGCGGCACCGTCGTCGCGCCGGGCGACACCATCCGCCTCATCGTGGCGACCGCGCCACCCTCGGAGGAGCCGACGACGAGCCCGGAGCCGACCGCCACAGCCAGCTGAGCGGGGTCGGCCCGGGTCAGGCCAGGACGGCGCGTTCGCGTTCGGTCAGCACCATTCCGCTCGTCTTGAGCAGGGCGGCGATGCGATCGCGGGCGCGCTGCCGCTCGGCTGGATCGTCGGAGGCGGCCACCAGCCCGACGAGAGCCTGCACCACGTCGCGCAGGTCGTGGCCGCCCTCGTAGGCGTCCGCTGCGGCGGCGTACCAGCTGCTGGC
>JABFYB010000027.1 GCA_013361475.1 Hamadaea sp. | reverse complement strand
GAAGTCGCAGGGCGGCGACGCGCTGCGGGCGTTCTACGAGGACATCCGGAACAAGTACGGCACCGGTCAGTGATCTGCCGCCCGGGTTCCGCCTGGAGCGGCGGGACCCGGGCCTTGGGCTGAACAACGCTGAACGACCCAGGATCGAAGGAGTACGACGGTGGCAGCGATCGACGACGGTGTGGCGGCGCCGCCCGCCCTGCCCTCGCAGCCGAGCGCCAAGGCGGCGTCCGGCAGCCGGGGACTGAACTGGTGGGGGAGGCTCAAACGCGACCGCACCTTGGTCATCATGACGTTGCCCGCCGTCATCCTGCTCGCCGTCTTCAGCTACGGCCCGATGTTCGGCCTGTTCACGGCGTTCCAGGCGTACGACATCTACAACGGGTTCGCGGGTAGCCCGTTCATCGGGCTGGACCAGTTCCAGCGGCTGTTCAGCGACCCGCTCTTCTGGCATTCCATGGAGAACACCCTGGTGCTGAGTGCGGTCCAGCTGGTGCTCTACTTCCCCATCCCGATCCTGCTGGCGTTGTTGCTCAACTCCATCATGAGCACCAAGGTCCGGTCGTTCGTGCAGGCGATCGTCTACCTGCCGCACTTCTTCGGCTGGGTGCTGGTCGTCACGATCTTCCAGGAGATGCTGGGCGGAGCCGGCGTGCTCAACACGTTCCTGCGCCAGCACGACATGGCGACCTGGGACATCATGACCAACCCGGACACCTTCAAGTACCTGGTCACCGCGCAGGCCGTCTGGAAGGAGGCGGGCTGGGGCATCGTCATCTTCCTCGCTGCGCTCGCCGCCATCGACACGAGCCTCTACGAGGCGGCGGCGGCCGACGGCGCGAACCGATGGCGGCGGCTGTGGCACATCACCCTGCCCGGCATGCGCAGCGTCATCATCCTGCTGCTGGTGCTCCGGCTCGGCAACGCGTTGTCGATCGGCTTCGAGCAGTTCATCCTGCAGCGCCAGGCGGTCGGCCGCGACGCGGCGGAAGTACTCGACACCTTCTCGTACTACTACGGCGTGGTTGGCAACAACTTCAGCTACGGCACGGCGGCCGGGCTCTTCAAGGGCATCATCTCGGTCGTCCTCCTCCTCGCGGCCAACAAGGTCGCGCACATGTTCGGCGAGGATGGGTTCTACCGGCGATGACTACCTCGACACTGCCCCGCAACCGGCGTACCTCCAACCGGCCGTCCTGGGAGGAGAAACCGTCCGCCCTCGGCCAGGGCGCGAAGTCGCTCGTCGTCCTGATCGTGCTCGCCGTGATCGCGGTGCCGATCTACTCGGTCGTGCTGACCAGCTTCTCCACCCAGTCGTCCATCAACAAGGCCGGCGGTCTCGTGATGGTCCCGGGCGAGCTGACGCTGGAGGCGTACAAGCAGATCTTCAGCAACCAGCTGATCGTGCACTCCTTGTTCGTCAGCCTCGCGATCACCGCGCTCGGCACCGCCATCTCCATGGTGGTCAGCGTGCTGGCGGCGTACGGATTGTCCCGGGCGCGCTCGTTCGGGCACCGGCCGATCCTGATGTTCATGATCGTCACGATGTTCTTCGGCGGCGGTCTGATTCCGACCTTCCTCGTCGTCTCGGCGCTCGGCGGCTACGACGCGTACTGGTCGCAGATCCTGCCCGGTGCGGTCGCGGTCTTCAACATCCTCGTGCTGCGCTCGTTCTTCAGCAGCACCTCGCCGGAGCTGATCGACGCGGCGAAGATCGACGGCGCGGGGGACTGGCGCATCCTCTGGTCCATCGTGCTGCCGACCTCCAAGGCCGTGCTCGCGGTGATCACCCTGTTCTACGCGGTCGGCTATTGGAACAACTTCTTCGCGGCCCAGCTCTACCTGCCGGACAACGGCATGTGGCCGCTGCCGCAGGTGGTGAACACCTACGTGCTGCAGGGCAACTCGATGCCGGGCTCCGGGATCACCAACACCGGCCAGTACTTCGGGCATCAGCAGGTCGCTCCGCTCACGATCCAGATGGCGGTGGTGACGCTGACGCTGTTGCCGATCCTGGTGGTCTATCCGTTCGTCCAGAAGCACTTCACCAAGGGCGTCATGGTCGGCGCCGTCAAGGGCTGACAGCCGCGGTGCCATGACGGCACCCGGCTGCACTTCTGGCGGCTCGCGCAAGCGCTCCCCGGCACCGTTGACATTTTGTTTAGTCGGAAGAGAAACTAATTCCATGCCTTTCCGTCCGCCCTTGGTGGCACACGAATACTTCAGCGCCGACCCGCCGGAGCTGCCCCGCCGACGGCACGGGGAGGGCGGCCCGCAGGAGATCACCCACGCCGAGCTGATGGCGACCGACCCCAACGGCGTCAGCGTCAAAGCCCACGCGACCTCGGGCGATCTGCTCACCGCGCAGGTCACCGCGGCCGGCGAGGGCATCATCCGCGTACGCCTCGCGACCGACCCGGCAGCGCGTACGCGCAGTGCACGGGTGTTGCCGCTGACCCGTCCGGATCTCGGCTACCAGGCCGACGTCCAGGTCGCCGACGGCGCCATCCGGATCGTCGCCGGCTCGATCACCGCCGAGGTGACGCTGGAGCCGTGGGGCATCCGCTTCCTGGAGACGGGCACCGGGCGGTTGCTGACCCGGACCGCGCCCGGCGTCGTCGACATCTCCGGGCGGATGCGTACGGCGCCGTTCGGGTTGTCGACTGTGGATGGCAGCGTGGTGGCGTACCACGAGACCTTCGTCCTGCCGGCCGACGAGGTGCTCGCCGGCACCGGCGAACGCTTCCTGCCGCTGAACCTGCGCGGCCAGCGGCCGGTGATCTGGAACTTCGACGCGTTCGGCAGCGAGGGCGACCGCGCCTACAAGAATGTGCCGTTCTACCAGTCCAGCCGCGGTTACGGCGTGGTGGTCGACTCCGGTATGCCGATCGAGTTCGACTTCGGCGCCAGTACGCAGAGCGTCGTGCAGATCGTCGTCC
This sequence comes from Hamadaea sp., assembly GCA_013361475.1. Classification (GTDB taxonomy): domain Bacteria; phylum Actinomycetota; class Actinomycetes; order Mycobacteriales; family Micromonosporaceae; genus Hamadaea. The sequence continues at coordinate 16,681 of JABFYB010000027.1, read as the reverse complement.
CCGACGACCTCATCGACTACTACGTGCTCGCCGGTCCGACGCCGGGTGAGGTGCTGACCCGGTACGACCGGCTGACCTGCCGCCCGGTGACGCCGCCGAAGTGGGCCTTCGGTTCGTGGATCTCGTCGGGCTTCTTCGTCGACACGCAGGAGCACGTGCTGCGGCGCGCCCGGACGATCCGGGAGCACGGCATTCCTTGCGATGTCCTGCACCTGGACACCTATTGGCAGCCCGACGGGAAGTGGTCGGAGCTGCGTTGGGACCCGGTGACCTTCCCCGACCCGGACGCGATGCTCGCCGAGCTGACCGAGCAGGGCTTCAAGGTCTGCCTCTGGATGAACTCCTACCTCAGCGTCAACTCCGACCGGTTCACCGAGGCGGCGGAGAAGGGCTACCTGCTCAAGCGGCAGGACGGGTCGGCGTACGTGGCGGACTCGTGGCACGGGTCGTTCCCGGAGTGCGGCATCGTCGACTTCACCAACCCCGACGCCACCAGCTGGTTCCAGGATCTGCTGCGACCGCTGGCCCGGCAGGGCGTACAGGTCTTCAAGACGGACTTCGCCGAGGGCGTACCGGCCGACGCGGTGGCGTACAACGGCATGAGCGGCGCCGAGCTGCACAACGTGTACGCGCTGCTCTTCAACGACGCCGTGAGCGCGGTGACGCGTGAGGTGCACGGGCATTCGATGATCTGGGGCCGTTCGTCGTACCTGGGCGGGCAGCGGCACGCGGCCCAATGGGGCGGCGACACGATGTGCTCCTACCCGGCGCTGGCCAGCTCGATGAACGGCGGCCTGGCCCACGGCTTGTCCGGCGTGCCGTTCTGGTCGCACGACACGGGCGGTTTCTCCGGTACGCCCACCGACGACCTGTTCCTGCGCTGGGCCCAGTTCGGCGCGCTCTCGCCGCTGCTGCGCTTCCACGGCACGACGACCCGGGAGCCGTGGCGGTTCCCGGCGGTCGAGGCGCAGGTCATCGACGCGCTGAAGCTGCGCTACCGGCTCTTGCCGTACCTCTATTCGCAGGCGCTGCTCGCCGGGGAGACCGGCGAGCCGATCATGCGCGCCTTGATGGTGGACTCGCCGGAGGACCCGCTGGCCTGGCGGGCCGAGCACGAGTACCGGCTCGGCCCGGAACTCCTGGTCGCCCCGGTCATCAGCGAGGAGCAGGAGCGGCACGTCTACCTTCCGGCCGGCGAGTGGGCCGGTTGGTGGAACGGCGAGCTGGTGACCGGACCGACCTCGGTCCACGTGAGCCCGGCCCCCGACCAGATTCCGCTGTACGCCCGGGTCGGCGCGCTCCTTCCGACGACCGCGACGGCGGAGTCGATCCCCGACGGGCCGTGGAAGTCGATCACGATTGTGAGCGTGGGAGGGTTGAGCGGAACCACCGAGATCCGCGACGATGACGGGGTCACTTCGGTCACCGCGGTACGTGAGGACGCCACGTTCACGGTCACCACGAGCGGCCCTGCCCGGATCGACCGGGTGGAGTTCGTTCAGGTGGCCGGCTACGCCGTGCCTGGCGTAGTCGTCCTCAACGGCACAGTGCAGGAGTAGACGCATGTCCCAGATCCAGTTCACCTTCGGCCTTTGGACCGTCGGCTGGCCGGCCAACGATCCGTTCGGCGACGCCACGCGTCCGGCGCTCGACCCGGTCGAGAGCATCTACAAGCTCGCTGAGCTCGGCGCGGCCGGAGTCAGCTTCCACGACGACGACGTGATCCCGTTCGGCAGCTCCGACGCCGAGCGCGAGCGGCACATCGAGCGGCTGCGGAAGGGGCTCGCGGAGACCGGGATGTTCGTCTCCCACGCGACCACCAACCTCTTCAAGCACCCGGTGTTCAAGGAGGGCGGCCTGACCGCCAACGACCGGTCGGTACGCCGTTTCGCCCTGCGCAAGGTGATCCGCAACGTCGACCTCGCCGCGTCGCTGGGTGCGCGTACCTATGTCCTGTGGGGCGGGCGCGAGGGTGCGGAGTCGGATGCGGCCAAGGACATCCGGGCCGCGCTCGACCGCTACAAGGAGGGCATGGACCTGCTCACCTCGTACGTGATCGAGCAGGGCTACGACATCCGGTTCGCGATCGAGCCGAAGCCGAACGAGCCGCGCGGTGACATCCTGCTGCCGACGCTCGGGCACGCGCTCGCCTTCATCAACGAGCTGGAGCACCCGGACCGGGTGGGCCTGAACCCCGAGACCGGGCACGAGCAGATGGCCGGGCTCAACTTCACCCACGGGATCGCCCAGGCGCTGTGGCACGGCAAGCTGTTCCACATCGACCTGAACGGCCAGCGCGGGATCAAGTACGACCAGGACCTGATCTTCGGCCACGGCGACCTGCTGAACGCCTTCTCGCTCGTGGATCTGCTCGAGTTCGGTGGCCCCGACGGCGCTCCGGCGTGGGACGGTCCCCGGCACTTCGACTACAAGCCCGCGCGTACGGAAGACGTCGAGGGCGTGTGGGCGAGCGCGGCGGCCAACATGAAGACCTACACGCTGCTGCGGGACCGGGCGGCCGCCTTCCGGGCCGACCCGGCCGTGCAGGAGGCGCTGGCCAACGCCCGCGTCAACGAGCTGAACACGCCGACCCTCGGCGCGGGGGAGACGGTCGCCGACCTCATGGCCAGCGACGCGGACTTCGACCCGGACGCGGCCGGCGCCCGGGGTGCGAACTTCGTGCAGCTGACGCAGCTGATGGTCGAGCACGTATTGGGCGCCCGATGACATTGGTCGCCGGCGTCGACTCGTCGACGCAGTCGGTCAAGGTGGTCGTTCGCGACGCCGACACCGGTGTGCTCGTCCGGGAGGGCCGCGCGGCTCACCCGGACGGCACGGAGGTCCACCCGTCGGCCTGGTTCGACGCGCTCACCAGCGCGATCGGCCAGGCCGGCGGCCTCGACGACGTCGACGCGGTCAGCATCGCCGGGCAACAGCACGGCATGGTCTGCCTCGACGACTCCGGCGAGGTGGTCCGCCCGGCGCTGCTCTGGAACGACACCCGCTCGGCTGCGGCCGCGACGGATCTGGTCACCGAGCTGGGGGCCAAGACGTGGGCGGAGGCGACCGGCTCGGTGCCGGTCGCCTCCTTCACCGTCACCAAGCTGCGATGGCTCGCCACGCACGAGCCGGAGAACGCGGCCCGCGTGGCCGCCGTGTGCCTGCCACACGACTGGCTGACCTGGAAACTGTCGGGCTCCACGGATCTGGCGGATCTGGTCACCGACCGGTCCGACGCCTCCGGGACCGGGTACTGGTCACCCCGGCTCAACGCGTACCAGATGGAGCTGTTGGAACATGGCTTCGGACGAAGCGTGATCGTCCCGCGGGTCCTGGGGCCCGCGGACCGGGTAGGCCGATTCGGCGCGGGCGCGGGCGACAACGCCGGGGCCGCGCTGGGCCTGGACGCGCAACCGGGCGACGTGGTGGTGTCGATCGGCACGTCGGGCACGGTGTTCGGAGTGTCCACTGTGGCTGCCAGCGACGAGTCCGGCATCGTGGCGGGGTTCGCCGACGCGACCGGGCACTACCTGCCGCTGGTCTGCACGCTCAACGCCGCGCGAGTGCTCGACGCGACCGCGTCACTGCTCGGAGTGTCCCACTCTGAGCTGGCTTCACTCGCGCTGTCGACGTCGTCTGACGGCCTTGTGCTGGTGCCCTATCTCGAAGGCGAACGAACCCCCAACCGCCCAGACGCGACCGGTTCGCTGCACGGCCTCACCCTGGGCACGTCCACGTCCGCGCATCTGGCGCGGGCCGCGGTGGAGGGCCTGCTCTGCGGGCTCGCCGACGGCCTCGACGCGCTCGTCGCGCAAGGCCTGGCCGTGCGGCGCGTGCTGCTCATCGGCGGTGCCGCTCGCAATCAGGCGATACGCGAAATCGCACCGGCCGTGTTCGGTCGTCCGGTCGCGGTGCCCCCGGCCGGCGAATACGTGGCCGACGGTGCGGCGCGGCAGGCGGCCTGGGCCCTGACCGGGCAGCGCCCCACGTGGTCGCTGTCCGGTGTGGACGTCTACGAAGCCGATCCCGACCCCTCCGTCCGGGCGCGGTACGCCGCCGCCCGGGACCTCACCCTGGAGCGCATGTAGTGGCCTTCTTCGACCTGTCCCTCGAATCCCTGCGGGACTACCGTCCCGACGTCGCCGAGCCCGCCGACTTCGACGAGTTCTGGGCGGTGACCTTGAAGGAGGCGCGAGCCTTCGACCTGGATCCGGTGTTCGAGCAGGTCGAGACCGGGCTGACCATGGTCACGTCGTACGACGTGACCTTCCGAGGCTGGGGCGGCCACCCGATCAAGGCGTGGCTGACCGTGCCTCGCCACGGTGACGGGCCGTTCCCGATCGTGGTGCAGTACCAGGGCTACAACGGTGGCCGGGGCATCCCGCAACAGCAGATCGGCTGGCCGAACTACGGGTACGCCCATCTCATGATGGACACCCGGGGGCAGGGCAGCGGCTGGCTGATCGGGCACACCCCGGACCCCGTGGGCTCGGGGCCGCAGCACGCCGGCTTCATGACCCGCGGCATCCTGGACCCGGCGGAGTACTACTACCGCCGGGTCTACACCGACGCCGTACGCGCGATCGAAACCGCTCAGGTGGCACCCGGTGTCGACGGCACCCGGGTGGCCGTCGGCGGCGGCAGCCAGGGCGGCGGCATCACGATCGCGGCTGCGGGTCTCGTCGGTGGCCTGGTGGGCGCGCTGCCGGACGTGCCGTTCCTGTGCCACTTCGAACGGGCGATCGGGCTCACCGACGCCGACCCGTACGCCGAGATCGCGCGCTATCTCACGGTGCACCGCCGGGAGGAGGAGCAGGTCTACCGGACGCTGTCCTACTTCGACGGAGTGAGCCTCGCCCGCCGGGCCACCGCTCCGGCGTTGTTCTCCACCGCGTTGATGGACCAGATCTGCCCGCCGTCGACCGTCTTCGCCGCTTACAACGCGTGGAACTCGGCCGACAAGGACATCCGGGTGTACCGGTTCAACGGGCACGAAGGCGGCAGCTACGACCAGTCCGTCGAGCACGCCACCTGGCTGTCTTCTCGTGTTTGACGGAAGCGGTTCTTCCGGCGGGCTCAGTTTCGGGGGCGACTACAACCCGGAGCAGTGGCCCGCGTCGGTGTGGGCTGACGATTTCTCGTTGATGCGGGAGGCGTCGGTCAACCTCGTCACGGTCGGGGTGTTCTCGTGGTCGCGCCTGCAACCCACGCCGGACACGTTCGACTTCGCGTGGCTCGACGAGGTCCTGGACGGGCTGCACGAGGCGGGGATCGGGGTGTGCCTGGCCACCCCGACCGCCTCACCCCCGCCCTGGTTCACCCGCCGTTACCCGGACTCGATGCCGGTCACGCGGGACGGCGTACGCCTGACGCACGGGTCGCGGGACACCTATTGCGTCAACGCTCCGGCGTACCGGGCGGCCAGTGTGCGTATCGCGTCGGAGCTGGCCGCCCGCTACGGTACGCACCCGGCGCTTCGCCTCTGGCACGTGCACAACGAGTACGGCACCTGGTGCTTCTGCTCGCACTGCGCGTCGGAGTTCCGGGCTTGGCTCCGTACCCGCTATTCCACTGTGGATGCGTTGAACGACGCGTGGAGCACGGACTTCTGGTCGCAGCGGTACGCCGGCTGGGACGAGATCGTGCCACCGCGGGCCACCCAGTACCTGCGAAATCCGGCGCAGGAACTCGACTACCGCAGGTTCCTCTCCGACTCCTTCCTCCGGCACTACCTGGACCAGAAGGCCGTTCTCGCCGGTTCGTCCGGCGGTATGCCGGTCACCACGAACTTCGTCCTCGGCGACTGGGTGCCCGTCGACCATGCCCGCTGGTCTTCGTTCGTGGATCTGGTGGCGATCGACGACTACCCGCCGGACCTCGCCGGCCGCGCCTTCTCCGCCGACAAGGCCCGGGGCTGGGCGCGGGCGGCCGGTCACCCCGACGGCCGCTGGCTCTTGATGGAGCACGCACCCGGTTATACGCACTCTTCCGGCGGTGGCTTGAAGCGGTCGGCCGAGTCCTTGTCCGAGGTGGCCTCGGTCTATCTCGACCGGGGCGCCGTTGGGATCATGTACTTCCAGTGGCGCGCCTCCCGGGGTGGCGCCGAGCAATGGCACCCGGCCCTGGTCGGCTTCTCCTCCGCCGTTACGTCCGAAGCGGTCGACCTGGGTGCGTCGTTGGTGGGACGCACTCCGTCCGTCGTCCCCGCGGACGTGGCAGTCGTCTACGACGAGGAGAGCATGTGGGCCTGGCAGAGCCCGCATCTGCCCACTCGCGTGGACTACACGTCGCTCGTGCAGTCCTGGCACGCTTCGCTCGCCGCCCACGGTCCGGTCGACGTCATCCCCGTCGGCGCCCCGCTTTCCGCGTACCGCATGGTCGTCGTGCCGGCGCTGTACCTCATGTCCGCCGCCGCCCACGAGTGGCTGCGGTCCTACGCCGGTCGGCTCGTGATCACAGCCGGAACCGGGCTCGTGGACGAGCACGCTCGGACGACCCCCGGCTCGCTGGCCGACCTCATCGGCGCCACCATCGTCGAGCGGGACTTCTCGCCCTGGCTCGACACCCTCGCGCCTACGGCGACGGGGGCGCGCCCGAACGTCACCTACATCCCGTCCCTCGACATCATCGATCTTGAACAGAAACTGCTGCCATAGCGACGTTTTCTGTTCAAGACCAACCGGCAGCCCGCAGGGCGGCGATCACTTGGCGTACCACCTCCTCCGGATTTATCAGGATGAGGAATGCGGGGATGCGCAAGATCCGATCGCCGCTGACCCAGAGGTCGTTCTGGCGGATCATGTCGGCCGCCCACGCTCGGGGGTCCATGTGCTGGGCGCCGTCGATCTCCACGTGCACTTGGAACTCCGTGAAGTACGCGTCCAGGTAGCGCGTACGGCCGCTCGCGTCTCGTCGCTTCACCTGGAGTTGGGGTTCCGGCAGCCGATGCCGACGGCACAAGTCGAGGAACCCGATCTCGGCCGGGCTGGTCGCGCCCAGCTCGGCGAGGTCCAGCGTCGCGACGATCAGGGCATGCCGGTGGCAGTGCGGAAACCGGTCGGCGACTGCGCGTACCTCGGCGGGCAGGACAAGCCGTTGCTGGCATCCCGCCGCCAAGATCGAGACGGCGTCCTGGTCGGTGAGCGACCATACCGCCGCGTCCAGGAGCGACCTGGCCATGCTGGTGCGATGAGGGCGGCCGATGTGGCGATCTTCGACCGGCAGCCTCGCCGTGCGGTGAACTTTCACGGCCGGCATCTCGATCGGCATGCGGCGGAGGAGGGCAGGCGCGGCTCGGGTGGCCGGGCGGAGGACATCGATCACCTCACGCCTCGGCCAGCGTCCGGACAGTCCACCGGCCTGGGCGGCAGCCAGACCGGCCAACACCGAGGCGCTGCCGGCGGCGAGGACTGCGATCCACCAATGCGCCTCCGGCGTGAGCGGACCGTCTCCTGCCACCAGGACGCCGCGGCAGATCCGTCGCCAGCGTCCGCAGGCGATCAGATGGCGTACGCGGCCGGCGGAGAGCAGGCGCTCGGCTTGCCGGGCGGAGATCACCCCGCTCTGCTCGAAGAGCAACCAATCCAGGGGTGAGTCTTCCTCACGTGGCATCCGCACCGCGACACTGTGCGCGCCCGGCTTGGGCGGCGGTAGGGGCTGTGGACAACAGTAGTTGATCTTGAATAGAAAACGTCGCCATAGCGACGATAACCATTCAAGATCAACCGGCGAGGGGGCTAGCGGCCGGAGGATTCCGACAAAGCGGGATACTCCCGCGTAGGCAGGTCCATGAGCGGAGTGTGCCCGTTCACCACGGGCCGCACCGGCCGCGTATGCGGAGTGGGGTGCCGGTGCGAGACGACGTCGGACGGCTCGGCGATCGGGGTGTCGTGCTCTTCGGAGGTGCGGGCCTGGGGTTCGGCGTACCGGGTCAGGGCGATCACCGAGCCGAGGGTGACGAGGAAGCCGAGGGCGGCCAGCCAGGTCAGGCCGGGCCGGATGCGGTCGCCGAGCAGGAGCAGGCCGACCACGGCGGCGGGGACCGCCCCGGCGGCGTCCATGGCGGCGACGGCGGCGTTGGTGGAGCCGCGCTGCATGGCCAGCCCGAGGAGGAGTTGTGCGCTCAGCGAGTGCGCTATCACGAGGTAGAGCAGCGGGCTGCTGACGAACTCGAAGACCGAGTGCGACGAGGCGAGCGGCCGGGCGGCCACGGCGGCGCAGGCGAAGCCGAGGCCGGAGAGGGCGCCGAGCACGACGCTGCCGGGTGCGCCCTTGACGCGTACGGCGAAGAAGCCGGCTCCGGCGATGATCAGGAGCGCCAGGACGAGACTGATTTTGCCGACCAGCCCGAGCGGCCGGGAGGGCGCCGGTTCGGCCGCCATGACCAGGCCGCCGATGCCGAGCACGAGCGCGGCCAGCAGCAGCATCTCGCTCTTGGGGAGCTGCCATTTCAGCACGACCACGCCGAGGACGGCGGTCACGCCGAGGCCGGCGGCGACGCTGGCTTGGACGAGGAACAGCGGCAGGTCGCGCCGGGCGATCAGGGCCAGGAAGAAGCCGAGGACTTGGCAACCGATGCCGTACAGGTAGATCCGGTGCCCGAGGAGCCGGACGAGCAGGCCGGGGTCGAGCGTGTGATGCATGGTCGTCCGCGAGGCGGCGATCGATTGCAGCAGGTTGGCCACGCCGTACGCGACGATCATCGCCGCGAGGAACCACCACCCTGAGGACATCACCCAGCGATGGTAAACCCCTAAGGGTCGACTCCGCCCAACTGCGCCTCCAGGATGATTCGAATCGCGGAAACCCAGCTCACGAGGGTGACAGCGCGATCACAGCGCGCGCAGGCCGCCGGGCGTCAGCTTGCCGAGGACGTCGGTGTGGAGCTTGCCGTTCGTCGCGATCGCGCTGCCGCCGCCCGGTCCCGGACGGCCGGTGAGATCGGTGAACGTCCCTCCCGCCTCAGTCACGATCGGGATCAGCGCGGCGATGTCCCACAGCGAAAGCTCGGGTTCGACCATGATGTCCAGAGCGCCCTCGGCCAGGAGCATGTATCCGTAGAAGTCGCCGTAGGCTCGGGAGCGCCAGCACTTGCGCATGATGTCGAGCATCGAGGCCAGCCGCCCGGTCTGCTCCCACGACTCGAGCGAGGAGTAGCAGAAGCTGGCGTCGGCGAGCCGGCTGACGCCGGAGACCTTGATCGAGGTGGCCGCCGCCTGGTGGCGGCCGGCGAACGCGCCCAGCCCTCGGGCGGCCCACCAGCGCCGGCCGAGCGCCGGCGCGCTGACCAGGCCGACGACCGGCTCGTCGCCCTCCATCAGAGAGATCAGCGTGGCCCAGATCGGCACGCCCCGGATGTAGTTCTTGGTGCCGTCGATCGGGTCGATGACCCACTGCCGGGCGCCGGTCGCCCCGGTCGAGCCGTACTCCTCGCCGAGGACGCCGTCCCGGGGCCGGGTGCGGGCGAGGGTGGCGCGCAGGGCCTTCTCGACCGCCGTGTCGGCGTCGCTGACCGGAGTCAGGTCCGGCTTGCTCGTCACGTGCAGGTCGAGTGCCCGGAATCGGGACATTGCCAGCGAATCAGCCGTATCGGCCAACACGTGGGCGAGAGCGAGATCGTCGGCGTACCGGGCCATGCGCAGAACCTATCCGATCACCGCCGCCAACGGTGCTCTAGTCTCGCGTCCTATGCGACGGCGATGGCTCACCGACGTCGGGCTCACCCTCGTCGTGCTGCTCGCGCAGTCGGCGCCATACGTCTTCGTCAGCCGGCCGCCGGGCGAGGAGTGGATCTACTGGCCCGTTCTGGTCACCTCGTTACCTGCTCTGACCAGGCGTTGGCAGCCCGGCCTCAGTCTCGCGGTCGCGGCCGTCGGCATCGCCGCCTACGCGGCCGTCGACGCGGGACCGCCGCAGCCCATCTGGTACGGCCCGCTGGTGATCTTCTACACGGTCGCCTATCAAGCAGGGCGAATCGAGCGTGTCCTGTGCGTCGTGGGGACGGTGGTGGGTGCGCTCAGCGTCATCGGCTCGGTCAACACCGCCGTTCGCGAGCTGGCCACCTGGTCCGCCGCCTACGCGATCGGCGCCCTTGGGCGTACCCGCAAGGAAATGGCCGCGCAGGCCGAGCGGACCCGGATAGCCCGCGATCTCCACGACATCCTGGGTCATTCGCTCAGCGTGATGATCGTCCAGGCGGAGGGTGGCGCGGCGGTCGCGCGGACCGATCCGGGCCGCGCCGAGGCCGCGTTCGACGCGATCTCCGCGAGCGGGCGCGAGGCCATGGGCCAGTTGCGGGCCGCGGTGAGCGCGCTCCGCGAGCCGCCCCCGCAGCTCGCGGACATTCACCAACTGGTACGCACAACGCAGCGCACGGGACTGTCGGTCCGCCTGACCGAACAGGGCCGGCCACGCCCGCTGCCGTCGGAGGTGCAGGTGGTGGTCTACCGGTTGGTGCAGGAGGCGCTGACCAACGTGGTGAAGCACGCGCAGGCGACGTCGGCGGAGGTGACCTTGGACTGGTCGAGCGGTCTGCGGGTGAGCGTCGAGGACGACGGCCGCGGCGGCGGGGATTCGGCGGCCGGGCACGGCCTGACCGGGTTGCGGGAACGGGTCGGCGCGGTCGGCGGGCACGTCCTCGTCGGCGCGGGCGGGCAGGGAAAGGGATTCAGTGTGGCGGCGGTGTTCTCGTGCTGAGCCGGCCGATGATCAGCGTCGTGATCGCCGACGATCAGGAGCTCGTGCGGGCGGGGTTCGCGATGATCCTGTCGGCCCAGCCGGACGTCGAAGTGGTGGCGGAGGCGCCCGACGGCGCGGCCGCGGTGCAGGCGGTCGCCGAGTACGCCCCGGACGTGGCGCTGCTCGACATCCGCATGCCGTTGCTGGACGGCATCGAGGCGGCCCGGCGGATCTGTGCCACGTCGGCGACCCGGGTGATCATGCTGACCACGTTCAACTCCGACGAGTACGTCTTCGACGCGTTGCGGGCGGGGGCGAGCGGGTTCCTGCTCAAGGACGTACGCCGGGACGACCTGGTGCACGCCGTCCGGGTGGTGCATGCGGGACAATCCCTGCTGGCCCCCGCGGTGACGCGTACGCTCATCGACGACGTGCTGCGCCGAGGGGTTTCCCGGCCGGTCCCCACGCTGGTGGATCGTCTCACCGACCGGGAACGGGAGACGCTCGTCCACCTCGGCCGGGGACTGTCCAATGCGGAGATCGCCGCCGCCATGTTCGTCAGCGAGCACACGGTGAAGACGCACGTCAGCAACGTCCTGAGCAAGCTGGGGCTGCGTGATCGAGTGCAGGCGGTGATCGCGGCGTACGAGTCGGGTCTCATCACTGCGGGGGAGTAGCGCTCTCCCTCTCGTCGGCGATGTCCGAGGTTGGCGTTCTCGCGAGGCTACTTCCCATGCGAAAGCCACTTATCGTCCTCGCCGCCCTGGTCGCGGCGCTGGTGCCCGGCGTCGGCGCGTACGCCGGTCCGTCGGGTCCCATTCCGCCGTACGCCGCTCCGGCGGGCCTGACCGCCACCGAGGTGTCGTTCACCAACGGCGACACCGTGCTGCACGGCTCCGTCGTACGCCTCGCCGCCGGTCAGACCGCCGCCGGCCGGACGGTGAAGCGTCCCGGGATCGTGCTGGTGCACGGCTCCGGCAACGCCGTGCGGCCGCAGCTGGCCCAGGAGGCGGAGGTCTTCGCCCGCGCCGGGATCGTGACCCTGATCTACGACAAGCGGTCGGACTACGACCGCAGCCACCGTGACTACGGCGACCTCGCGAACGACGCGCTCGCCGGGGTCGCGTTGCTCCGCGGGCTGCCCGACGTCGACCCCGGCAAGGTCGGCCTCTGGGGACTCAGCGAAGGCGGGTGGGTGGCGCCGTTGGCGGCGTCGCGCTCCGGCGACGTCGCCTTCCTCATCACCATCGGCGGGTCCGGGCTCAGCCCCGCGCGTACCCAGGCGTGGAACCTGAACAACCGGCTGGCCGGCAACGGCGTCGCGGACGCCACCGCCGCGGAGCTGGTCGCCTCGGGAATGGGGCTGGCCGTGGGCCTGGACCAGTTCCCGGAAGCGAAGCACGATCCAGTGGAGGTTTTGCGTGCGATCCACCAGCCGGTCCTGGCGATCTGGGGCGAGCGGGACCTGCTGGTGCCCCCGGCGGAGAGCGCCGCGATCTTCCGGCGGGAGCTGATCGCGAGCCCGAGCGTCAGCATCCGCATCCTGCCCGGCAGCAGTCACGCGGCACGAGTGACCACGAACGGGTTCGACCGCGTCGGCGGGCCGACTGTGGGCGGGTTCGTGATGGGCGAGCTGAGCCCCGGGTACGCCGACCTGATGACCTCGTGGATCGCGGCGGGATATCCGTCCACTATCGACGCTGTGCCGGCGCAGCGGACGACGTCGGCGGCGATCGAACCGGTCGGCGTCCTCGGCTTCGGCCTGTTCGCCCTGCTGATCCTGGTGCTGCTCAGCTGGCCGGTGACGGCAGTCGTCCGGCGGCTGCGGGGTCGCCGGGGCCGGCCGGCCGGAGCGGTGCCCGCCCGGCTGCTCGTGCTCGCCGGGCTGGCCGCGACACTGCTGGGGACGGCGTACGCCGTCTTCGTGGTCGCCTCCGGCGGAACCTCGGTGCACGCCGCCTTCCTCGGACAGCCGCTGGTGTGGCTGCTGGCCCGGGGCTGCCTCGCCGTCGCGCTGACCTGCGGCGTGCTGGTCGCCCTGGCATTCCGGTCGGCGCCGTCGGTGCGGTTGGGTGCGGTGCTGGCGGGCGGCGTCCTGCTCATCCCGTACGCCCTCGGCCTGGGCCTGCTCCTACCCTGACGCCCCGCCCCCGCCCCTGCCCCCGTCCGCGCCCCCGCTCGTGTCCCGCTCGCGCTCGCGCTCCTGCTCCGCATGATCCGGGCTGGATCAGGGTTCTCGGTCGAATCTTGGGGCGAGATTCGACCCGGATCCCTGATCCAGTGGCGTCGTCCGGCCGGGCTAGATGTCGACGTAGCCCCCGGTACGCCAGTACAAGCCCTGTTCCCGGCCGAGCAGCCCGGCGTCGATCAGATACCGCCGCACCGTCACGTAGTCGTCCCAGAACGCCCGCAGGATCGCGTTGACCTCGATCTCGGTGTACTTCACGCCCGGTTCGAAGGCGTACGCGATCTGTTCCAGGACGAACCGCCGTTTGCCCATCCGGGCCGGCATGCTGACCAGGCGACCGTCCGGACCGAAGAACGTGCGCAGCACGGCCTCCCGCCGCCGCTCGTCGTCCACCTGCTCCGTCATCTTTCCGAACCTACCCGGGGCCGGTCGCGGAGTCGCGCAGGTTTTCGCGCGTGTGCCGCTATCCGGGACGTCGGCTAGGTGTCGAGGTCGGTGCTGGTACGCGAGGCGAGCAGCCGCCGGAACGAGGCCAGCCGCCGTTCGTCGGCGTGCCCCGCCGCCACCCACGCGTCCAGCGCGCACTCCGCGCCGGGCAGGTGATCGCAGTTGGGCGGGCAGTCGACCGTCCCCTCCACGAGGTCGGGAAAGCCGTGCAGGACACTGTCGGCGCTGACGAGGGCCAGCCCGAAGCTGCGTACGCCGGGGGTGTCGATGATCCAGCCCGGGTCCTTGCGGGACTTCCCGATCGGCGGCAGGCGGAGGGCGACCGCGCTCGTCGAGGTGTGCCGCCCCTTGCCGATGGCGCTCACCTCGCCGACCGCCCGTCCGGTCCCCGGGATGAGCCGGTTGACCAGGGTCGACTTGCCCACACCGGAGTGGCCGACGAGGACCGACACGTGGCCGGCCAGCTCTTTGCGTACCGGGGTCAGGTCGGAGTCCGGTCCGGTGAGCAGGTGCGGCAGGTCGAGGGCGGCGTAGTAGTCGAGGATCTCGTTCGGCGCGGCCAGGTCCGACTTGGTGAGCAGCAGGATCGGTTCGATGTCGGCGTCGTACGCCGCGACGAGGCACCGGTCGATGAAGCCGGTCCGGGGCGGCGGGTCCGACAGCGAGCTGACGATGACGAGCTGGTCGGCGTTGGCGACGACGACTCGTTCGATCCGGCCCTCGGTCGTCGTCTCGTCGTCGTCGGCCGTACGCCGCAGCACGCTCTCGCGGTCGGCGATGCGCACGATCCGGGCCAACGCGCCGGGGCTGCCGCTGACGTCGCCGACGAGGGCCACCCGGTCGCCGACGACGACCGATTTGCGGCCCAGTTCGCGGGCGCGCATCGCGGTGACGGTCGTCCCGTCCGGCCCGTCCACCGTGTACCGGCCCCGGTCCACCGCGACGACGAAGCCCTCGATCGCGTCGTCGTGCTTGGGCCGCGTACGCGTCCGGGGCCGGGACCCCCGCGTGGCCCGGATGCGGACATCGTCCTCGTCGTACTCGCGCCGTTTGGCCGTCAAGAGCTAGCACCCACCATGGCACTCCATAGTGCCGGGAAATCCGGGAGCGTCTTGGCTGTACACGCCACATCGCTCAGGACGACTCCCGGGACCCGCAGGCCCAGGAGCGCGGCCGCGTGCGCCATGCGGTGGTCGTCGTAGGTCTCGAAGACCGTCCCGGTGAGCGGCCGCGGTTCGATGGCGAGCCCGTCCTCGTGCTCGACGACCCCGGCTCCGAGCGCCGCCAGCTCCCGGGCGAGCGCGGCGATCTGGTCGTTCTCCTGCGTACGCAGATGGGCCAGCCCGCGCAGGGTGGACGGCGAGTCGGCCAGGCTGGCCAGCGCCGCGACGACGGGCGTCAGTTCGGCCTGGTCCCGCAGGTCGACGTCGATTCCGTGGATCTGCGGCCCGCCGCGGACGGTCATGCCCTTCTCGGTCAGCCGGCACGAGCCGCCCATCCGGGTCAGCACCGCGCGCAGCCGGTGCCCCGCCTGCAGGGTGCTGCGTGGCCAGCCGGGCACGGTGACGCGCCCGCCGACGACCAGGGCGGCCGCGAGGAACGGGGCGATGGTGGCCAGGTCGGGCTCGATGAGCCAGCTGCGCCCGGCGAGCCGGGCCGGTTCGACCCGCCAGGAGTCCGGGGTGGCGTCGTCGACCGCCGCCCCGGCGGCGCGCAGCATCTGGACCGTCAGCCGCAGGTGCGGGGCGCGGGGCAGGGCCGGTCCGGTATGCCGCAGGGTCAGGCCGCGGTCGAAGTCGGGCGCCGCGAGCAGCAGGCCCGTCAGCAGCTGGCTGGACTGGGAGGCGTCGACGGCCACTTCGCCGCCGCGTACGCGGCCTTGGCCGTAGACGGTCAGGGGAAGTCCGTCAGCGGCGCTCGAGTCCAGGCGTACGCCGATCTCCCGGAGCGCCGTCAGGAGCGGGCTGAGTGGGCGCTGCCGGGCGCGGGCGGTGCCGTCGAAGGTGACCGCGCCGCTGGCCAGCCCGGCGAGCGGGGGCAGGAAGCGCATGACCGACCCGGCCGCGCCGACGTCGACCTGGGTCGAGCCGGTCAGTGGACGCGGGCGGACCACCCAGCGCTCGTCGTCGACGGTCGAGATGCTGACTCCCATCGCGCGTAGCCCGGCCGCCATCAGTTCGGTGTCGCGGGCGCGCAGCGGATTGTCCAGTGTGGATGTCCCGGTGGAGATCGCGGCGAGGACGAGCGCGCGGGCCGTCATCGACTTCGATCCCGGTAACCGGACGATTGCGGTCAGCGGATCGATGGCGGTCGGTGCGGTCCAGGGCACTGCGCGCTTCGTCACCCGCTCATTCTTACCGTTTCGCGGCCCTGTCGGACCATGCGGGTAGGTTCAATTTCATGTGCGGGCGTTATGCGACAACGCGCTCCTCGGCCGATCTCAGCCGCCTCTTCGAGGCGTTCGACGAGACCGAGGGCGCCGACACGGTGGACTACAACGTGGCGCCGACCGACAAGGTGCCGATCGTGCGAGTCTCGGCCGACCGCGAAGCGCGGGTGCTGACGGCCGCCCGGTGGGGGCTCGTTCCGCCGTGGGCGACCGATCCTCGCAGCGGATCCCGCGCGCCGAGCAAGCCGGCGAAGTCGCTGCGCGCCTTGATCAACGCCCGCGCCGAGACCGTCGCCACGTCGAAGGTGTTCGCCTCGGCGTTCGAGCGCCGCCGGTGCCTCGTCCCCGCCGACGGGTGGTACGAGTGGACGCGGTCGCCGACCGGGAAACAGGCGTTCTACATGAATCGGGAAGACCTCACGATGGGCGGCATCTGGGGCGTCAAAGGGGATCTGCTGACCTTCAGCGTCATCACGCTGCCCGCGCGGGGGGCGTTGGCCGAGGTGCACGACCGCATGCCGCTGCTGCTTCCGCCGGAGCGATGGTCGGACTGGCTTTCCGCTACGCCGAGTGACGACCTGCTCACCCCGGCCGGCGACGACTACCTGTCCACAATCGAGATCCGAGCGGTGGGGCCAGCAGTGGGGGACGTCCGTAACGACGGCCCGGGGCTGATCGATCCGATCGAAGCCGGTCTACTTTTCGGATCGGTGCCCATCACCCTCCGGTGACGCCCGGTAATCGATGCAGGGACACACACCGCGCCTGAATAGAGCCATTTGACGGTGGAATGTCGGCAAGAAAATTTGCCGATGTCCAGACGAACCCTTGTCTCCGTACGCGTTTGTGCGATAGAACACAGCGCCGGTGCCGGTTCTCACAGCCGCACCGGAATGGTTTGCACCGTGCAGCTTAGAGCGCGGTGAGGCACCGGACCCACGGGGGAGGTGGGTGGATTTGACCCGGGCGCGTGTTCCACG
>JABFYB010000086.1 GCA_013361475.1 Hamadaea sp. | reverse complement strand
GCGATCCATCGCTGGCACGCCCCTTCACGGGTATACATACGTGATAATGGCAAGGACTGTTAACTGTTGCGGTAAAAGTTCTTACTGACAGGCCATATTTGTCAATAGGTCTCGTAAAGTTTCCTTACCGTTACTTGATCATCACCCATGCTGACCTGCGAGAACGTTCAGAAACCGGGTTGGTAAGAATGCTGACCGGAACCGTTCGGCCGGGGCGCGGCGAGCTGACCGGGTGACGCGGAACGAGCCGGATGGCGTACGGGTCGGGCCGAGTATCCTCAGCCTGCTCTGTCCAACCTCGACGGACGCCGGTCTGCGGCGTTCGGACTGATCGGAGGCACTATGCGGCGATCCATGCGCTGGCTGGCCGCGGGGGCGGTGGCCGCCGTCGTGATCGGCGCGGGCGCCGGATACGTCACCGCGCACGACTCCGGGTCCGACATCCGGATCGGGGCCGCGCCGGACGCCGGCGTAGCGGGATCGGCAGGGCCGGCCGACTCGTCGGCCACCCCTTCGGCGTCCGCGTCGGCGTCCGCCTCGCCGTCACCTTCGGTGACGAAGAAGGGCTCCGCGCTGGGGTCACGGCCCAACGACGGCACGGGGTATTGGCCCGACTTCTCCACCACCGGGTACGCCCGCACCCCGGCGAACGCGGGCGGGCTCGGCAAGGGCGCGTACCCGGGAAAGCTGAAGGACCACGTGGCCGGCATGAGCGCGTCGAAGCCGTTGCGCCTGGAGTTCCCCGACAACAGCGTGATCGCCTTCCAGCGGTTCCTCGCCCTGAAGGTCACCATCTACGGCGACAACCTGACCTTCATCGGCTGCCTCTTCGAGGGCACCATCCCGAACGACAACCTCGTCCAGATCTACGCCGACACCTCGATCACGTTCCGTTACTCGACGTTCAAACCCGCCTCGTACGCCCGGCCGCCCGGCAACAACGGCAAGGTGTCCTCGGCCCCCGCCCCACCCGGTACGCCGTTCGACAAGTCCTGGCAGCTCGTCACCACGATGAACGGCGCGGTGGCCACGATGGACCACAACGACATCTGGGGCAACGCGGGTCTGGAGATGACGACCGGGCGCCCCGGCAAGCCGTCCCGCTGGACGAACAACTACCTGCACGACCTGGCCGACACCGCGCACGACGAGTACCACCACGACGGGATCGGGCCGCAGAGCGAGGGTGACGGCGGGCCGATGATCGTCGACCACAACACGATCGCGTCGCTCGGCAACACCAACGGCCTGGCGTTGCAGGGCACCGGCGTCTACGACCACGTGTCGTTCACGAACAACTACGTCTCGGGCTGGGGGTACGCCGTCTGCATCGGCACCCGGAACAACGCCACGAACATCACCGTCACCGGCAACGTCTTCTCGGCGGAGCTGAGCCAGCTCTACGGGTTCAACTACGGCGGCATCTGGGGCGGCAGATCCCGCGGCTCGACCTGGCGGAACAACCGGCTCCAAGTACGCTCCGGCGACGACAACCCGCACTTCAAGGTGGCCGACAACGGCAAGTACCTGTGGCCGTCGAACTCGGCGCACAGCACCGACTACACCGGCTGAGCAGCACGGCGAGCGCACCGTCTCGCGACGGTGCGCTCCTCCTCCCCGGAGTCGGATTCCACAGTCGACGATCACGCCGTACGCGCCACCGCGCCGGCCGGCGGAGCCGTGGTCGCGACGGCGGCCCCGGTCAGCGCGATCGAGGCCAGCCACAGGGCGAACGGGACGAGCTGCCACGCCTGCACCTCGTCGGCCGTGGTGAACAACGTCGCGAACACCGCCAGATAGGTCACCACCCAGGCGACCGGCGTCCAGCGCCGCCACCCGGTCAGCACGCCCGCCCGAGCCAGCGCGACCGCCGCCAGGACGCCGCCGATGATCTGGGCGAGCCCGCCGAGCGGGTAGAACGCGTTGTCGGCGTTGCCGGTGGCCAGCTCGACGAACCCACCGAGGGCGATGCTCAAGTGCCCGAACGACCACACGCCCAGCCCGATCGCCGGGAACACGCCCCGACCGGCGACGCCCGCGGTGAGCGTACCGGCGATCATCGCGGCGATGCCGATGAAGCCGACGTCGATCAGCAGCTCACCGGGCGTGCTGTCGGCGTCGGCGTACTGGAGCAGGATGCCGGCCGCCCAGAGCACGGCGGCGGCGATGCCGACGCTCCCCCACACCTTGTTCATGAGTTCCTCCTCGACTTGAGATCGTTGGGAGACAGCGTCCGGCCACCGGGCCGCGTCGCACATCGGAGCGACCCCGGAAGACTCGTCCGGGCTAGCACGGATGTCGCCAAGCCCGTCGATCCGTACGCTGAGCGCATGTATCGCCGGGTGAGCGTCGCGATCGCCGCAGTAGCCGGCGCGTTCCTCGCTGCCGGAGCCGTCGCCTTGATCCGGCTCGGCACCAGCGCCGGACTGTGGACCGTCCTCTGGTACGCCACCGGAGTCGTGCTCAGCCTGCCCTCGCTCGCGCTCGGTCAGGTGATCGCACGACGACGGCCGCAGAACCCGGTCGGCGCGCTGCTGGCCCTTGTCGGGTTGTCGATCGCCGTGATCCCGTCCGTCGAGACCTACGCGACCGCGGCGTACGCCACCGATCTGCCGCTGCCCGACCTCGTCGGGACGCTGGACCAGGGCTCGTGGATGCTCCTGTACGTTCCGGTCGCCCTGCTGGTCCTGTTCTTCCCCGAGGGACGGCTGCCCGGGCCGGGCTGGCGATGGGTGGCCGGTGGCCTCGGTTTCGTCCTCCTGGCGTTCGTCGCCCTGGCCGGGATGACGCCGGAGGCGTACCCCCCGCCGTTCGAGAACTCACCGCACGCGCTCGGCGTCCTGCCGGACGCGGCGTTCCCATTCGTCCTGGTGCTGCCGTTCCTGCTGCTAGCGCTGCTGATCGCCAGCGCCGGTTCGATGATCGGGCGGTTCCGCCGCGCGACCCGGCCGGGCGAACGCGCTCAGCTGAAGTGGTTCGCCCTCGCCGGCCTGTGGCTGCCGGTGTCGCTGCTGTTGTGCTGGACGAGCTACCTGCTCCTGGGAATGCCGGACCTCGCCATGATCGGCCTGTTCGGATTGTTCATCACGATCCCGGTCGGCACCACGATTGCCCTGCTGCGGCACGACCTGTACGACGTCGACAAGGCGATCGCCGCGACCGTCACCTACAGCACCGTGACGACCGTGCTGCTGGGGCTGTACACCGCGATCTCGTTCACCGGCGGGCTCGTGGCCGGCGGCGGCAGTGCGGTCGTCGCGGCGGGTGCGACCGCCGTCTGCGCGGCGGCGCTGAGCCCGGTGCGATCACGGGTTCAGCGCCTCGTCGACCGGCGGCTGTATCCGCAACGCCGCGCCGCGCTCGACGCCATCGCCGCGTTACGGCAACGCATCGACACCGGTGACAGTCAGCCGGAGGAGTTGCAGGCGGTGCTGCGAACCGCTTTGGCGGACCGGGCGCTGCTCTTGGCGTACAAGCTGCCCGGCGAACAACAGCTCGTCGACGCGGCCGGGGAGCCGATCGCGGACCCGGAGCAGGCGACGCCGATCGTGTTGCACGGCCAGGAGATCGGCGCGGTGATCCGGGGCGGCGACGCCACGAGCCGCGAGCTGACCCGCGAGATCGCGGCGGCGAGCGCGTTGCTGGTGGAGGTGACCCGGCTACGGATCGGGTTGTCGGCGGCGTTGCGGGACGTGGCGTCGAGCCGGGCGCGACTGCTGGCGGCGGGCTACTCCGAGCGGCGGCGGCTCGAACGCGACCTGCACGACGGCGCGCAGCAACGGCTCGTCTCCCTCGGTCTGGCTTTGCGGCTGGCCCAACGGCACCTCGCGGACGGCACAGTGGACGTGGACGGGTTGCTCGACCAGAGCGTCGCCGAACTGGGCACCGCCGTCGCCGAGCTGCGCGCGATCGCCCACGGGCTGCGCCCGAGCAGCCTCGACGACGGGCTGGACGTCGCGGTACGCACGCTCGCCGGATCGCTGCGGTTGCCGGTCACGGTCGAGGTGTCGACCGGGCCGATCGCCGACGACCTCGCCACGACGGCGTATTACGTGGTCAGCGAGGCGGTGACGAACGCGATGAAGCACGCCGAGGCGGGCTGGATCGGGCTGCGCCTCGTCCGGGAGGACGCCACCCTGTCCGTGCAGGTACGCGACGACGGCCGGGGCGGCGCGCTGCTGCGACCGGGATCCGGGCTGGCCGGGCTGGCCGATCGGGTGGCCGCCGCGGGCGGCGCGCTCCAGGTGCACAGTCCGAGCGGGCGCGGCACGACGATTCAGGCGGTGCTGCCGTGCGCATCGTGATCGGCGAGGACTCCGCCCTGTTCCGGGAGGGCCTGGCCCGGCTGCTGGCCGACGCCGGGCACGAGATCGTCGCGAAGACCGGCGACGCCGTGGCGCTCGTCGAGGCGGTCACCGCGCACGAGCCGGATCTGGCCATTGTGGACATACGGATGCCGCCGGACCACACCGACGACGGCGCCCGCGCCGCGCGTACGCTCCGCGACCGGTGGCCGAAGCTAGGCATCCTGCTGCTGTCCCAGCAGATCGAAACCCGGCACAGCGTCGAGCTCGTGGCCCGCGGCGGCTTCGGCTACCTGCTCAAAGACCGGGTCTTCGACGTCGACGACTTCCTGGAAGCCTTGCGCCGGGTAGCCGCGGGCGGCTGCGCGCTCGACCCCGAAGTCGTCGCCCGCCTGCTCGGCGGCCCACCGCTGCCCGGCCTGACCGCCCGCGAACGCGAAGTGCTGGCCCTGATGGCCGAAGGCCGGACCAACGTCGGGATCGCCCGGCGGCTGTGGCTGACCGATCGCACCGTCGAGACACACATCGGCTCGATCATGAACAAGCTCGGACTGGCCGCCTCCGCCTCCGACGAAGACCACCGGCGAGTGCTGGCGGTGCTGGCCTACCTGCGGGCCAGCTCCTCCTCCGCGTAGTGCCGCACCGCGCGCCGGTATCGCGTCAGGTGGTTCGACAACGCCAGCAGCGCCCGCGCCGCGCCTTCCGCCGGCCGCCCCGCGTCGATCAGCGCCAACGCGAGAAA
>JABFYB010000288.1 GCA_013361475.1 Hamadaea sp. | reverse complement strand
TCTGCGGCGAAGGGTCACGCTGGCGGCATGTGATCAATTCGACGGGACAGGGAGGGCCGTCAGGAGCGTGTCGACATCTCACCGTCCGGGGGAGGACGGCCGATCATGAACATATCCCTGAAAGTTCTTTTCATCAATCTCTGCGCAATGAAATTTCTTCGCTCTCTTGAGAGCCGGCATCCAGAACGCCGACGATCTACACCTGGCGGCGGCAGGACCGTATCGATCGCGGCCTGAAACCCGGGCTGACCAGCGGCAATCCCTTGCCTCTTCGCCGATCTGCTGGGGGCGGTTCATAATGCAAGGGTTCGTTTCCGTTTAGGATGGGCGCATGCCCCGGCTCAGCGACGAGACACGCGCCCAGCGACGCCGGCACATCCTCACCAGCGCCTGGGGGTGCTTCTCGGAGAACGGGTTCCACGCCACCTCGATGGATGAGGTGATCGCCGCGACCGGCATGTCCTCCAGCGCCGTTTACCGGTACTTCCGCAGCAAGGAAGAGCTCATCGACGCCACCGCCGACGAGGGGATCACCCGGGTTCAGGACATCTTCGTGCGGCTGCTGGCCGACAGGCCCACCCCGAGTCCCGCACAAACCATGAAAACCCTGGTGGACGAGCTGCGCAGCCGGACCACCCATCCAGACTACGACCTGTCCAAGCTGGCGCTGCAGACTTGGGCCGAGGCGATGCGCAAGCCGTCCCTGCGCGACCGCACCCGCGAGCTGTACGCCGGCACCCACGCGCACATCACCGAACTCGCCACCCGCTGGCGCGACGAGGGACACCTGCCGCCGGACGCGGACCCGCACGCGACGGCGAGCGCGGTGTTCACTTTGATGCACGGCCTGATCGTCTGTCACCATCTGGTCGCCGACGTGCCCATGGACGAGCTCGGCAGCGGTCTGGCCGCTCTGGGATCGGCCTTCACCCAGCTCGAACAGCCACTTCTCTAGCGGGAGCACCACTCCTCCATCGCCGAGTTGGATCGCGTCAGCCGACGTCGTGGGTGACCAGCGCGACTGCGACGCCGAGCTCGTCACGATGGAAGGCTCTCGCAGATGCACCCACCACGCCGAGTCTTACGAAAACGATCGGTTGCGTTTGTGACAGTGATCCGATTACGATCCTCCAAAAGGAAGCGATCGTTTACTTTTGGAGGGTCCATGGCGAATCCGATGTCGTCCGGCATACACGGTGTCGCCGTGATCTTCAGCCGCGCTGAGCCTCACGGCGTCGAGCACTCCCCTGTGGCACCGGCCCGCACAGGACACTCGATCATGGCGGTGTCCAGATGATCGGCTACCAGCAAGCCGCTGCGATCGTCACCGGCGCTCTGGCACACGCGCGCAGCCAGGACCTGCCCCCGATGACCGTCGCCGTGCTCGACGCGGGCGGCCATCTGGTGGCCTTCGGCCGGGAGGACCACTCCAGCCTGCTTCGCGAACGCATCGCCCGCGGAAAGGCGCACGGCGCGCTCAACATGGGGATGGGCAGCCGCGGCCTGGCCGCGCGTGCCGCCTCCCACCCCGAGTTCATGAACGCCGTGACCGCCCTGGCGGAGGGCAACCTGGTCCCGGTGGCCGGCGGCGTCCTGGTACGCGACCCCGACGGCGTCATCGTCGGTGCGGTCGGCGTCAGCGGCCACCTGCCCGACCACGACGAGGAGTGCGCCCTGCGCGGCATCGCCGCAACCGGTCTGCGAGCCGACACCGGCGCCTGATCCGCGCGCCCGCTCCTCCCCCTCGGAACCGTCTCCTCGTCGCAAGCGTGGTCGTCCCGAACCTGATCAGCCGACGATCCTGGCACTGCGGGAGTCGCGGACGCCGTCGCCAAGAGGGCTACGTGCCGCCCGCGCTGGTGAGCCGGTTGTTGTTCGACATGGCGAACTCAGTGGTGGAGTGGCACCGGCCGGACGGGCGCGTACGGCCAGAGGATGATCGCCCGCAGCGGGCCTGGGGTACGAGACCCGTTGCCCGTTCACCAAGTGGAGAAGCCGCGCCCGGTGGCCCGCCACGACGAGGTCG
The DNA here is from genome assembly GCA_013361475.1 of Hamadaea sp. Taxonomy (GTDB): domain Bacteria; phylum Actinomycetota; class Actinomycetes; order Mycobacteriales; family Micromonosporaceae; genus Hamadaea. The sequence continues at coordinate 17,723 of JABFYB010000288.1, read as the reverse complement.
CGCAGAAGGTGCCGCGGCTCGAAGCGGGGGCCAAGCTCGCGGGCCAGATGCCCGACGATGGCCCCAGACGTACGTCGTGTGCTTCCGCGGATGTGCCCGCGCGCAGGATCTCCCCGGGCGAGTACGGCGAGCCGCCATCCGGCGCCGGCCGCGGCGAGGATACCGAGCCCCGTCTCAGCCGATGCGGGCGCGCGGAGTGCCCACCCGGAAGTCGCAGGCGTAGGCCGGTTCAGTACAACCGCCCAAGTCGACCACGGCGCATGCGTCGTGGAGGGCGCGGACCAGCTCACGGTCGATGGCGTTGCGGACCGTCGGGCGGGTTGAGCCGCCACACGACTCGGTCGGTGTGCTCCTCGATCAAAGGGCCGGCTCGCCGTTCATGGCCGCTCCACCAGCAAGGCGCTGCCCTGGCCGACGCCGACGCACAACGTCGCCAGCCCGCGCCGGCCGCCGGTGCGTCCGAGCCTGCCCAGCAGCGTGACGAGGATACGCGCACCGGAGGCGCCGAGCGGGTGCCCGAGCGCGATCGCGCCCCCGTCCGCGTTGACTTGCTCCAGGTCGAGCCCCAGGTCGCGGACGCAGGCGAGCGACTGTGCGGCGAACGCCTCGTTCAGCTCGACGGCATCGAGGTCGCCGACGTCCCAGCCGGCGCGTCGGAGCACCTTGCGGGTCGCCGGGACAGGGCCGATCCCCATGATCTCCGGCGGTACCCCGACGTGCGCCGCCGCCACCAGCCGGGCCTGCGGCGTCAGGTGGTGCCGCCGCAGGAACCGTTCGCTCACCACGACCACGGCGGCCGCGCCGTCGTTCAGCGAGCTGGAGTTGCCCGCGGTGATGAGCCCTCCAGGTCCGTTGACCGGGCGCAGCCGGGCCAGTCGCTCCATGCTCGTGTCCGTCCGCGGCCCCTCGTCGGCCTCGACCACGTCCTCGCCGACCGGGACCGGGACGATCTCGCCGGCGAACCGGCCCTCCTTGGCCGCCGCGACGGCCCGCTGGTGGGAACGGAGCGCGAACGCGTCGAGCTCCTCGCGGGTCAGGCCCCGACGTTCGGCGACGGTCTCGGCGGTCTGCGGCATCGAGGCGGTGGTCGCCGTGTCGAAGCGAGGATTGGTGAAGCGCCAGCCGATCGAGGTGTCGAAGGACGCCCCGGGTTTGGCGAACGCCTTGGACGGCTTCTCGCTCACCCACGGCGCCCGGGTCATCGACTCCACGCCGCCGGCGACGACGACGTCGGCGTCTCCGGCTGCGATGAGGGCGCGGGCGGTGGTGACAGCGGTGAGCCCGGAGGCGCACAGCCGGTTGACGGTGAAGCCGGGCACCGAGTCGGGCAGGCCGGCCAGGAGGGCGGCCATGCGAGCGACGTTGCGGTTGTCCTCGCCGGCCTGGTTGGCCGCGCCCAGAACGACCTCGTCCACCAGGTCAGGGGCGATCCCGGCGCGGGCGATCGCCTGCCCCACGACGAGGGCGGCCAGATCGTCGGGGCGGACATGGGCGAGCGAGCCGCCGTAGCGGCCGATCGGCGTGCGCACGCCTGAGACGACGAAGGATTCGGGCACGTGAGGCTCCCAATGATCGATGAAGGATGTGGTGGCTCAGACGTCGTGGTCGATCGCCGACGGGGTACGTCTGGCAGAGTCAGGACGAACCCGGCCGCGACCTCCGCGGGTTCGAGCGCGTAGTTGCGGCGCACGTCGACCTCGCCCGGATGACGGCGCGGCAGGTGCCGCACTTGCAGCCGTACGACAGGTCGCCGCGGGTGGCGTGGGCGCCGTCCAGCAGCGTGATCTCGCGAGAGACAGCGGTGGTGCCGCGCCGGCCGTCGAGCATGGTGGTCCCGTTCTCGCTCCGGCGAGGCATCGGCGTAGAAGAGCTCGACGTGTACACGCTCAGCAGGGACGCCGGCGCCGGCCGAGCCTCCTCGGCCAGCTGCAGCGGCCCGCACAACCAGACATGCTCGAACACCTCGACGGGCACGAGGCTCGTGAGCAGACGGCGCGGGCGGTCACCGTCGAGCCGTACCGGCAGCAGCTGCTCGACGTCGCGCGGCTCACGGAACAGCGCGTGCACGACCTGCGGCCGTAGCGCGTTCATGCTCTTTAGCTCCTTCATTCTCATGGGAATGTCGTGAGGGATCGGCGGACCTGGCAGCCCGGGGCACGTGAGTCCGCCGCGAAGGGCAGCGGCGCTAAACTCATAACAGAACGAACGTTTCTGTATGCGATGACCGTAGGTCAGCCGACTCCGAAAGCGCAAGAGCGGTTCGCTGCCAGGCGGAAGCCCTCGATTCGGCCACTCACCACTACTTCCCGAGGTTGAAGTCCTCAGCAAGGGCCTTGACACACCCACCGAAGTCAGCAAGTCTCTTGGTGACCAGGACACGAGGTGAGTCACATTGCGCACGGCACGTGCCGCAGGCCACCACCTCTGAGAGAGAGGGGCGCCCGATGGGCAGGCGTCGAACGATGTGGGTGGGGCTGGCAGTGGCCGCCGCGGTGGCCGTCGCGGGTTGTGGAGCCGACTCCCCCGAGAAGGACGAGCGTGGCGGCGCGACCAGGCTGACGGTCGGCGTCGGAGCGGGCGCGTTCGTCGCGCCGCTCGAGACGACCCGGTTCAGCGACGCGGGCTTCGACGTCAAGCAGCAGAACGTCACCTCTGGCTCGGTGGCGGTCCCGCTGGTGCTCAATGGTCAACTGCAGTTCAGCCAGGCGGACACGGTCGGCGCGCTCACCGCGATCGCCAAGGGCGTCCCGCTGGTGTTCGTGGCAGCGGTGACCTCGACCGGCGCGAAGGCGGACCAGGACAGCACGGCCATCCTGGTCAAACGCGACAGTGGCCTGAAGGCCGCCGCCGACCTGAACGGCAAGAAGGTCGGCGTGAACGGCATCGGCGGCGCCGCCCAGATCGCCGCCGCGGCGGCGATCGACAAGCTCGGCGGGGATTCCACCAAGGTCGATTTCGTGGAGCTTCCGCCGAACTCGCTGACGGGCGCCGTGGCCGACGGGACCCTGGCGGCCGCGGTCACCAACCGGTCGGAGGGGCAGGCCGAAGGGCTCGACCCGATCATCGCTCCCACCGCTGAGGCGATGCCGTCCGCGCCGCTGATCGTCTGGGTCACGTCCAGGCAGTACGCCGAGAAGAACCCCGACGTCGTCAAGAAGTTCGCCGCGGCCGCCGAGAAGGCGAACGACGAGCTGTCCCGCGACCCCGAACGCGTACGCAGGATCGTGGTGGAGAAGTCGACCGCCAAGATCAGCCCGGAGCTGGCCAAGACGATGGCCCTTCCCCAGTTCGCCCCGACCACGATCCAGCGCGACCGGCTCCAGACGATCGTCGACCTGATGGTCCAGTACAAGGTCATGGAGAAGCCGATCAGCCTCGACACGGTGCTCCTCGGCTCATGAGCACCGTGGTCGCACACGAGAAGGTCGCAGCCCGGCCGGACGGCGGTCCCCGTCGCCGGGTGGATCGCGCCCGTGCCCGGCAGCTGGCCGGCTCCGTGCTCTGCTTCGTCGCGCTCGTCGCCGTCTGGCAGTTCCTCGTCGATCAGGAGCTGCTCTCCCGCCGTGCGGTGGCGCCACCGGCCGAGGTCGCCGGCGCCCTGTGGGGCCTGCTTCGGACGCCGGAGTTCTGGGCCGCCATCGGCGGCACCATCCGTACCTGGGTGACGGGGCTTCTGGTGTCGATCACGATCGCCGTCCCCGTGGGGCTGATCCTCGGCGGAAGCGCCCTGCTGTATCGGATGTTCCGGGTGTCGATCGACTTCCTCAGGACGATCCCGCCGATCGTGCTGCTGCCGCTGGCGCTGCTGCTCTACGGCGCCACGCAGCGTACCGCCCTGCTCGTGATCGTGTTCGGCTCGGTCTGGCCGCTGCTCCTGCAGACCATGTACGGAGTGCACCAGATGGACCCGGTCACCAAGGACGTCGCCCGGGCGTACGGACTGCGCCGCCGTGAGGTGCTCCTGCGCCTCGTCATCCCGAGCGCGGCAGCGTTCATCGCGACCGGCGTCAGGATCGCCGCGACCATGAGCTTGCTCCTCACGATCGGCACAGAGCTCCTCGGCGGCGTCTTCGGGGTCGGTGCGCAGATCGCCGTGGCGCAGACCCAGTACAAGACGATCCCGGACATGTACGCCTACGTCGTCGCCGCGACCGCGCTGGGGGTCGTCCTGAATCTCCTGATGATGCGGCTTGAGAGGAGAGTGTTGTCGTGGCACGCCGCGCATCGAACGGCGTGACGAGCATCGGCCGCCTCGCGGCCGGCACCGCGCTCGAACTCGCCGTCCCCATCGTCGCCGTCGCCGTGTGGTGGATCGCCTCGTCGGGGTCGACCTCGGTCTTCTTCCCGCCGCTGTCCGACATCGTCTCGACGCTGTGGAACTTCTGGTTCGGATCGAATCTCCTCTCCGACGCGATCCCGAGCCTGTGGCACCTTGCCGTCGGCTACGCGCTGGCCGCCGTCGCCGGCATCGCGCTCGGAGTGGCGCTCGGACTGGTCCCTCCACTGGCGGCAGCGATGAACCCGCTGCTCGAGACGCTGCGTGCGGTGCCGGGCCTGGCGCTCATCCCCGCGGCGTTGCTCGTGTTCGGGATCGGGCCGACGATGCAGGTCGTCACGATCGCCTCGGCGGCGGTGTGGCCGATCCTGCTCAACACCGCCGACGGTGTGAACGGGATCGATCCGCTCGTCGGCGACGCCGCGCGCAGCTATCGCGTCAGCTGGACCGATCGCATCTTCCTGCTCGTGATCCCGGCCGCGAGTCCGCAGATCGTCGCCGGCCTGCGGACCTCCGTCTCCGTCGCCGTCGTGATGGTGGTCGTCAGCGAGATGGTCGGGGCCACCCACGGCATCGGCTACCAGCTGTTGCACGCCCAGCGATCGTTCGACATCACGGGGATGTGGGCGTCGATGGTCCTGCTCGGAGTCCTCGGCTACCTGCTCAACATCGCCTTCCGCGGCTTCGAGCGCGTGGTGCTCGCCTGGCACCACGGCATGGCCGGAACACGGACATGACTCAACCACAGGCACGAGGGGAACAGCCGTGATCGAGACCAGGAACCAGCAGGTCGACTCGACGACGGCCGGCAGGATCCCGATCCTGTCGGTGCGAGGACTGCGCAAGAGCTACCGGACCCGTACGGGGAGCCAGCTCGTCCTCGACGACGTCGCCCTCGACGTGGCGGCCGGCGAGTTCGTCTGCGTCGTCGGCCCCTCGGGCGCCGGGAAGACCACGCTCCTGCGCTGCATGTCGGGCCTGATGCCGCCGACCGCCGGCACGGTGCAGGTGGAAGGGCGCATCGTCGACCGTCCGCCGGCGGAGGTCGCCGTCGTCTTCCAGGACTACAGCCGGTCGTTGATGCCATGGATGTCGGTGGAGCGCAACGTGATGCTGCCGCTGCGCTCCAAGGGCCTGCCGAAGACCGAGCAGATCGCCAAGGCGCGAGCCGCGCTCACCGCCGTCGGACTCGACGGAGCCGGGTCGAAGTACCCGTGGCAGCTGTCGGGCGGCATGCAGCAACGGGTCGCGATCGCCCGTGCGCTCGCCTACGAGCCGGAGGTCCTGCTCATGGACGAGCCGTTCGCCTCCGTCGACGCTCAGACCCGGGCCGACCTCGAGGACCTCGTCCTGAGTGTGCGCGACGACTTCGGCATGACGATCGTGCTCGTCACGCACGACATCGACGAGGCCGTCTACCTCGGCGACCGGGTGGTGGTGCTGTCGGGCTCCCCGACCCGGGTCCGCGAGGAGATCGAGGTCGATCTCGGCCGCGGTCGCGACCAGCTCGCGACGAAGGCTCTGCCGGCGTTCGTCGAGATCCGTACCCAAGTGCTCCGCCTGATCCGGGGGGCCCGCGCGTGAGCGTGATCGCCCCTCGCATCCAGGCGCGCCCCTCGTGCCCGCCGACGGCCTGGCCGCGGCGTGCTCGGAGCAGCCAGGTCCTCGCCGTGGTCACGGCCACGGCGCCCGAGAAGGAAGGTGTTCTCTCATGACCGACGTACGCACGCGGCTCGGCACCGTGCGCGGTGTCCTGGACGGCGACGTCCACCGATTCCTCGGCATCCCGTTCGCCGCGCCGCCCGTGGGCGACCTGCGCTGGAAGCACGCGCAACCCCCGGCCCCGTGGGACGGCGTCCGGGACGCGTCCACGTTCGGGCCCGCCCCGGTCCAGACCGCGGTGACCGAGCACACGCCGAGGGGAGGCCAGAGCGAGGACTGTCTCTACCTCAACGTCTGGACGACCGACCTCGACCCGTCCGCGAAGCAGCCGGTGATGTTCTGGATCCACGGCGGCGGCTTCCTCAACGGAGCCGCTTCGATGCCTTTGTACGACGGCACCGCGCTGTCGCGGCGCGGCGTCACCGTCGTCTCGGTCGAATACCGGCTCGGCGCCTTCGGGTTCCTCACCGACCCCGAGGCCGGCGCGAACTTCGGCGTCACCGACTGGGTGCGCGGCCTCGAGTGGGTCAGGGCCGAGATCGAAGCGTTCGGCGGCGACCCGGGCTGTGTGACGATCTTCGGGCAGTCCGCCGGCGCCGCCGCCACGCGCGCCCTGCTCTCCACGCCGTCGGCGCGGGGGCTGTTCCACCGCGCGATCATCCAGAGCGCCGGCTTCGAGGACTACGCCGTGGTCGGCTCCCCCTCCTACGAGCGGGCACACACCGCGACCCAGCGGATGAAGTCCGCGCTCGGCTGCGACACCGTCGACGGGATGCGCGCGGTCGAGCCCGAGCAGGTCCGGGTGGCATCGCTCGCCAACAGCGGGATCTTCCCGCCCGAGGGTCAGGTCCACACGCCCGCCAACCTCGTCTGGTACCCCGTCGTCGACGACGACGTCATCACCCCCGAGTTCGAGGGCTGGCCCGAGAACGTGCCGGTCATGTTCGGGTGCACCGAGGACGAGTCGCGGATGTTCATCCGGCCGGACGCGCTCTACGCCCACCCGGAGGTCCGGCCCGAGGACGCCTACACGTCCGACACGCTGGTGAACATGGCACGCGCCCTCGGTGGCGACGCCGCCGACGACATCGTGAAGGAGTTGACCGGCCGCGGACTCACCCCGTACGAGGCCATCGCGGAGGTCTACACGGCGGCGGTGTGGCTGGAGCCGGCGCTGGCGACGCTCGACCGCTTCGACGCGCTCGGCCGTACCTCCTACTACTACCGTTTCGCGCGCGTCTCCCCCGGCGCCGAGAAGGACGGGACCCGCGCGTTCCACGCGGCCGAGAACGCGTACATCTTCGGGCGCCTCGATCGCGCGGGCTACTACGACGACGTCGACCTCGTCGTCCAGGACGCGGTGCAGACCGCGTGGACCGAGTTCGCCCGCACCGGTGTGCCGCGCCACCTCGACGGCACCGCGTGGCCCGCGTACGACGCCGGCGACCCGCGATTCACGGTCATCGGCGACGTCACGACCAGCAAGCCGCTCGAGATCAGCCCGGTCACCGCGCTGATCCGTTCGCAGCGTCCGGGCGTGACCGGCGCGGAGGAGAACTGACGTGTTCGCGCGCAACCCGCTGCTCACCAAGATCGAGACCGGGGTCGTCCCCCTCGGCATCCAGTGTTTCACCGGCAATCACGCGCTCATCGAGGTGATGGGCCGCACCGGCTTCGACTTCGTCATGCTCGACACCGAGCACAGCGGGACCAACCCGCGGGCGATCGAGGACGCCGTGCGCGCCGCCGACGGCGCCGGGCTGGTGCCGATCGTCAGGATCCCGGAGGCACGCGACGAGACGGCCGTCCGGCGCTCGCTGGAGGCGGGCGCACAGGGGCTGATCGTTCCCATGGTGAAGTCGGCCGCCGACGTGGACACCGTCCTCGATGCCGCGCTGTTCCCGCCGGCCGGTAGGCGGGGCATCTGCCCGGCGGTCCGTGCGGGCGGCTACTCGTTCAGCACGTTCCCCGAGTACGCCGCGTGGAACAACGCCAACACGATGATCATCCCCCTCATCGAGCACCCCGACGGGGTCGCGAACATCGAGGAGATCTGTGCCCACGAGGCGGTCCGGATGATCACGTTCGGCGCCGGCGACCTCGCGTACGCGATGGGCGAGGGCACCGCCATGCTCGGCAGCCCGAAGGTCCGGAAGGCCTACCGCACGGTGCTCGCCACGGCGAAGGAGCACGGAGTCGCCGTGATGGGCGGCCCGGTCCTGGAGCCGACGCCCGAGGCGTGCGCGAAGGCGATCGAGGACGGCGTCACGGTGTTCTGCCTCGGGCTCGACGTGATGGCCTTCCGCAGCTGGTGCGAAAGCACGGTCGCGGCCCTCGACAAGGCCGTCGCCGGATCGGCGCTGACCCGCCCGCCCGCACCCGCGAGCGGCTTTCCGGGGCGCTGATCCGTGCTCCCCGGCCCGCCCCAGAAACCGACGAGACACAGGAGTAGCTAGGAATGGCATCACGCTGGAAGCGCATCGTGGTCGGCCCGAACGAGGACGGCAGGTCCGCCGTCCTCGACACCGAGCAGACCAACGTCCAGTCCAAGGAGGGGTTCTACTGGCGTGCGACGCTGTGGGGAACCCGGGAGACGCCCGCCGACAACACGATCGAGGGGGATCGTTCCCTCGACGTGAAGACCCGCGAACCCTTCCCGAACGGGATGCTCTGCCGCGCGCTGGAGATCCCGCCGGACCACGGCGACGCGGAGGCGCACCTGCGGGTCTTCAACGAGCTCAACGAGCAGATCGGTCACACGATCGAGGCGACCGCCGAGGACAGCGCCCGCCACCCCACCATGCACCGGACGGACACGCTCGACTGCATCACCTGCGTGATCGGGGAGATCTACCTCGTCACGGACGTGGAGGAGGTGCTGATGAAGCCGGGTGACACCGTCATCATCCGTGGCACCAACCACGGGTGGAGCAACAGGTCGGACGAGCCGTGCCTGCTGGTCGGGACGATGCTCGACGCCGTCCCGAAGTCGCCGCGAATCGCCGGGGGCCTGCGATGACGGCCGGCCCGACGCTGACGCGCGTCCACCATGTGCTCGTGCCGGTCGCGGACCTGGAGGCGGGCGTCCGCTGGTACGAGCGGGGCCTGCGGGCCCGGCGGATCGAACGGCTGGACCACCACGACGAGTCGGGGACGTTGTTCGCGGTGATCCTCCAGCTCCCCGGAGACGGTCCGATGCTGCAGCTGCGTCTCGACCCGTCGATGGCGGCCGACGTCGCCGGATACGGCCCGGTGACGTACGGGGTCGCCGACCGTACGGCGCTGGACGCCTGGGTGGCGCACCTCGACGACAACGGGATCACCCGCTCCCCCATCCGTACGGCGAGGATCGGTGACGCGGTGGACTTCGCCTCGCCCGAGGGATTGGTGATCCGGCTCTACACCGACCCGGTGCGAGGAGTGACGTCGTGACGTTCCCCGAGGGCGCCTGATGCGGTGGCGAAGGGCCGTCCGGGTGGATCCGGCCGGCGGCCCGCTCACCGCTGTAGACTCCAAGTGACCAGGTCTATCACGTCTATCAGAGCGGGCACGATGAGCGACATCCTGGCGGGAAGCACTTACCGCAGAGACCGCATGAGCGCCGCGGACCAGGTGCTCCACGACCTGCGCACCCAAATCCTGTCCGGAAGACTTGAGAAGGGCACGCGGCTTCCGTCGGAAAAGGAGCTCGCGTCCCACTACGACGTCAGTGCCCCGACGATCCGTGAAGCGGTGCGCGCGCTCAGCGCGATGAGCCTGGTCGAGGTACGTCACGGGGCAGGCACGTTCGTCACCGCCGAGTCCTCCTCGCTCATGTCCTCCGCGCTCAACGCCGTGATCGAGCTGGAGAAGGTCGACCTGCCGAGCATCTTCGAGTTCTCGGAGGTCATCTATCTCAAGGCCGTCGAGATCGCGCTGCGCGAGCCGGATCCCGAGAAGCTCGGTGTCCTGCGGACAGCGGCGGAGACGTTCCACGAGGGCATGACCAACGACGAATTCGCGACCTCGCTGCGCGGCTTTCTCACCGGCCTGGTGGGGATCTCGCACAACAAGCTGCTCATCGCCGTGGCCAATCACCTGATCGAGGCCCAGATCACCGCGGCCAAGCGGTCCGCCGAGCGTTCGCCCGAGGTGTGGAGGAGAATCGCCGCGCCGCTGCGGGAGGAGCGGCTCGCCATCGTCGACGCGCTCGACGCCGGTGACGCCGACGTCGCGAACACCGCGGTACGGCGCTACATGAAGCGCGGCCACGACCTCGTGGTCAGGCACGCGGAAGGCTAGACCGAGGCTCCGAACCGAACCTCGCCGGCCAGAGGGGTCGCGCCGTGACGCCTCTGGCCCGCGGACACAGCCGCACCCCCCACGTGGCCGTGCCCGTACGACACGCGGGGTCACACGCTGACCCGGTCATCACCGCCTGCTCGCGAGCGGCAGGCCGCGACCGCCGATCACCATGCCCTGAAGGCGATGCCGGACCGTTCCGAGGATCGGCGTGAGCCGCCGGTGGCCGGGTCATGGCCCGGCGTACCAAATGAAAGGGAGACACCCGATGACCGTCCTGCCGGCCCGCGGCGGCCTCGACGCGATCGAGACCGCGTCCGTCGACGAACTCCGGGCACTGCAGCTTCAGCGACTGCGCTGGTCGGTGCGCCACGCGTACGAGAACGTGCCGCACTACCGCACGACGCTGGATGCCGCGGGCGTCCACCCCGATGACCTCCGCGAGTTGTCCGATCTGGCGCGCATCCCGTTCACGACCAAGGCCGACCTGCGCGCCAACTACCCGTTCGGCATGTTCGCCGTCCCGCGCGAGCGGGTCGTCCGCATCCACGCGTCGTCCGGCACGACCGGCCGGCCCACGGTCGTCGGCTACACCCGTGACGACCTCGACGTCTGGGCCGCGGTGGTCGCGCGCAGCATCCACGCCGCCGGTGGACGGCCCGGCCAGATCCTCCACAACGCGTACGGGTACGGCCTGTTCACCGGCGGCCTCGGCGCGCACGCCGGAGCGGAGCGGCTGGGATGCACGGTGGTCCCGGTCTCCGGTGGGATGACACAGCGGCAGGTCCAGCTCATCTGCGACTTCCAGCCCGAGATCATCATGGTCACCCCGTCGTACATGCTCGCCCTCGTCGACGAGATGGTGCGCCAGGGCATCGACCCGCGGAAGACGTCGCTGAAGACCGGGATCTTCGGCGCCGAGCCATGGACCAATGAGATGCGACGCGACATGGAGGAGACGCTCGCGATCAAGGCGGTCGACATCTACGGCCTCTCTGAGGTCATCGGCCCAGGCGTGGCGATGGAGTGCGTCGAGACCCAGGACGGGCTGCACGTGTGGGAGGACCACTTCTATCCCGAGGTGATCGACCCGTTCACCGGCGAGGTCCTGCCCGACGGGGAGGAGGGCGAGCTCGTCCTCACGTCGCTGACCAAGGAGGCGATGCCGGTCCTGCGCTATCGCACCCGTGACCTCACCCGGCTGCTCCCCGGGACCGCACGCACGATGCGCCGCATCGAGAAGATCACCGGCCGCAGCGACGACATGATCATCCTGCGCGGGGTGAACCTGTTCCCCACACAGATCGAGGAACTGCTGCTGCAGACCGCGGAGCTCTCGCCCCACTTCCAGTGCGTGCTGAGCCGCGAGGGCCGGATGGACACCATGACGGTGCGTGTCGAGCGGCGCGAGGCGGTGGCGCCGGACGCCGCACGAGCCGCCGGCGCGACCATCCGTCAGCAGGTCAAGGCTACGATCGGGGTGAGCATCGACGTAGAAGTCGTACCTCCGGAGACCATCGAACGCTCCGTCGGCAAAATGCGCCGCATCGTCGACCACCGAGAGAAACGCTGAGGACCGAAGGGCTGATGCCTGCTCGCTCAGGCACGGGTTGAAGCGCCGTACCCGTCCAGAGGCCGTACGGGCCTGAAATCTCGACAAGGCTGACCCCTCTGCCAGCCGCCATCTGTGCAGACGCAACACTTGATCTTGTGGCGTGAGGTGGGCCGGTCGATGACAGGGACCGTGGCGAACGAGCTGCAAGCGTCACGCTCGCCGTAAAGTCGCTCAGCCTTTCTCACGGGTCATCCGGCTCGTCGGCAGCAGCCCAGTTGCACGGCAGTCGGCTGGAATGTGCTGTTCATCCAGCGATCCGGGCGAGTGACCGGTCGAGCTCGGCAGGGCCGCGACCGCGGGCAGCGACGTATCCGTCGGGTCGTACCAGCAGCCATCCGGTCGCCTCGGGACCGTTGTCGAGACCGCAGCCGGGCGTGTTGGCGGCGGGCTGCGCGGCGCGCAGCCCGAGTTGTTCGGCGGCCGGGCCGTCGACCGTGTGGACCGTCGGAGCCGGCCAGGTCTGACGTCGCCAGGCGTCCAGCGATCGGGCAGCCGTTTCAGGCCCGGCGACCAGCAGGGTCCAGTCGGGTTCGCGCAGCGTGGCCAGCACGGGCTGCCAGCTGGGATCGAGGGCATCGGCCTGCCGCACCTGGGCCAGGCGCTGCCCGGGCCGGGGCCCGGTGCGTGTGGTGTCGCCGTCGTGGACGGTCAGCGGGCTGGTCGGGTAAGCGATCGCGAGCCCGGACATGCCGCCCAGGAAACCCTGGTTGAGCGCGTGGAGCAGCTGCGGCAGCGCGTGCAGGGTCGCGAAGACCGCCGGCAGGTGCTGGTCCACGGTGGAATTGCGGAAGTTGACGAGCGCGGTGGCCATCTGCGTGGTGGACAGCAGCGCCTGTCCGACCGGGACCCGTTCGGCGCTGTAGCTGTCCAGTAGTGCTGCCGCCAGTGGGGTGGGCAGCTCGCCGCGGGCGGCGGCGGCGAGTTTCCAGGCGAGATTGACCGCGTCCTGCAGACCGGTGTTCATGCCCTGCCCGGAGGCCGGCGAGTGCACGTGGGCGGCGTCCCCGGCCAGGAAACATCGAGAGGGCCGCCCGGTGCCGGAGCGGGACTGCATGACGGGCACCGCGCGCTGCTGGATGGTGAACACCGATACCCACGACGGGGTGGCGACGGTGACTTCGCGGCCCAGTCCGCGGCTGAGCTTCGCGGCGAACCGTTCGGCGACAGCGCCAGGATCGCCGTCGTAGGCGACATCAACGGTGTCGAGCAGCCGCCACCGCTTCTCCCCGACCAGGGGGAAGATCATGACGGTTTCGCCGTCGGCTCGGATCCATCGGATCCGGTCGTGCTCGATCGGCTCGGCGAACTCGAGTTCGGCGTCGGCGATCAGCCAGGTCTCGCTCGATTCGCCTGCCAGGCGTACGCCGAGCTGGTCGCGTACCACGCTGTGCCCGCCGTCCGCGCCGACCAGCCACGCCACCTCACCTTCTTCCAGCCTGCCGTCGGGGTGTCGCAGTCTCACCGTGACCGCTTCCGGGTTCTCGGTGAGTTCGATCAGCCGTACCCCCCACTCGATGCCGACCCCGTACGCGGCGAGCGCCTCGCGAAGCAGCTCTTCGGTGATGACCTGGTCGAGGAACCACACCTGCTCGAAGCGGGTGGCCTGGGTCGTGAACGTCGCGTCCATCCTGGCCAGCTCGGCGCCGTCGGCGTAGAAGGCGATTCCCCGGCCCGGCACCGCGCGCGCCTCGAAAGCCTCATGGAGCCCGACCTGATCGAGCACCTCGATGGTGCGCGCGTGGATCGCCGCCGCCCTGCTTGTCGTCGCAGGGCCATCAGCGGCGTCGATCAGCCGCACCGGAACCCCTCGGCGGGCCAGCTCGAGGGCGGCCATCATGCCCACCGGACCGGCTCCCGCCACCAAGACGTCACCCATCCCCGCAGCCTCCCTAAGCGTCAACTAGGTTGACGGTTACAGTAGGTGTGAAGGAGGCGCCATGCAAACCCGACCCAGTCCTCACCCGGACCACCCCCTCTCGGCAGAGACATCGACCGGCACCGGCTCCGGCGATGACACCTGGCCGGCAACTGCGGCGCGGCCGCCGTTGGCGGTGCTGCTACGTGACGGGTTCCGGTGGTTCACCGACCGGCTCAACGCCACGGCCGTCGAGGACGGCGAACCCGGCATCAGCGCCGCAGCGGCCATGGTCATCTCCTACCTGCACCCCGAAGGCAGCCGGCCCGCCGAGATCGCCCGTGCCATGGGCGTCAGCCGCCAGCACGTTCACACCGTGTCCCGTGAGCTCACCGACGCCGGCATCCTGACGACTACGCCCGACCCCCACTCCAGACGCGACCGCCTGCTCGTCCCCACCCCCGCCGGAGAACAGCGCCGCCGCCGCGCGCTGGCTCACCTGGCAGGCCTTGAGGCCGAGCTCGCGCAGCGCCTCGATCCCGGCGAATTCGACCAGCTTCGCGAGCTTCTGACCCGGCTCTGGACTCCATCCGCGGAAGATCTCCCGTCCCGGGCCCCGCGAGAATGACCGCGAACATCCCGGCCCTGCCACGCGAGCGGATCCGGGCTCTGCCCGCCCTGGTGACCGCCGGCCCCGTCAGCACGGGGCGCTCAACGAGGTCTGACACCTCATTCGCGCGATGCGATCATCTGGCCGAACAGCCGAATCGGTGACGCGTAGCAGGTCAATGGGTTTGCAGAAGGGTGGCGGCGAGCATGGAGGCAAGCCACTCCTGGTAGGCGTCGGGGTGCCAGCCGCGGCCGGCGGTGAGCTGGGTGTAGAGGTGCGGCCCTGTCAGCGCCCAGCAGGCGTCCGCGCTGCGTGCCTGGTCGGCGCCGGGACGCAGGAGGTCCTCGTGGGCCAGGTGGGCGACGAAGGCGGTGACTCCGGTCAGGCGTTCCCGCTCGGTGGTGGCCAGGACCTGCGCCACTTCCGGGCCCGCCTGACTCAGCAGAGTGAACAGCGGGGCCAGGCGCTCGTGGACGCCGCGTACGAAGGCGGCGTACAGCCGCATCTTGGTATGCGGGTCGCGGGTGTGCCACACCTGTTTCAGCACGGGCCGTTCGCCCATGGGCACCGGCTCGTCGTCGCCGGCCAAGGTGACATCCCACAGCGCCTTCATCAGCCCCGCCTTGCCGCCGAAGGACTTGTAGACCGTCTCCGGTGAGACCCCGGCGCCGTGGGCGACCGCGCGGATGGTGATGGCCTGGTAGCCGTCGCGAAACAGCAACGCGCGGCACGAGGCCAGGACGGCGGCGCGGTTGCGCTGGGCGGCGTCCTGGCGGCGGCGCGTGTCGTAGGCCCTGCGGGGCACCTCAGGCGTCGGCATGTGTGCGAACCTCTCCAATCCATTACAGTTAACTGTATCGAAATTCTCCGGACGGCCACGCTGCCCCTTGGAGGGCTCCTTGCCCACACCTGTCTCCGACGGCTCCGGCCGCCGGATCGCTCCCGGTCTCGACCGGCTGGGTGATGACGTCGTCAACTTCTACCTCCTCCACCACGCCGACGGGCTGGTCCTCATCGACGCAGGGCTGCCCGGCCACCGCTCCCAGCTGCGCGATCACCTGGCCCGCTCAGGCCACACGGCACGTGACGTCCGCGCGGTGCTGCTGACCCACGCCCACCCCGACCACACCGGCCTGGCCGGGTTTCTGGCCCAAGCCGGTGCCGTGATCTGGGTGCATGAACATGACGCGCCGATCCTGGCCGACGGACCGCTCAGCGCGATGCGCCACGCCAAACCCGAGCGTTCCATGCCGGGCTACCTGCTGCGCCGCCCCACCGTGATCGCCACCCCGCTGCACCTGGCCCGCATGGGCGCCTTCACCGCCAGGGCACTGCCAGACCTGCACGGTGTGCGCACCTTCGAGGCCGACCGGCGCCTGGAGTCCGTCCCTGGCCGCCCCCAGGCCGTCGTGCTGCCCGGACACACCAGCGGCAGCACCGCCTACCTGTTCGCCGACCTCGGCCTGCTGTTCACCGGCGACGCGCTGGTCACCTACGACGGCCTGACCGGACACACCGGCCCCACCCTGGTCTGCCGAGGCTTCACCCACGACAGCGCCGCAGCCCTGCGCGCCCTGGACCGCCTGGCCGAGCTCACCGCCACCGTGCTGCTGCCGGGCCACGGCCATCCCTTCACCGGCACCCCTCACGCCGCCGCCGACCAAGCCCGCCGCACCGGCCTGCGCTGAACCGGCGCTCCCGCCGATGCCTTCACCCGCCCTACCCACCCCAGCAAAGGAAACCCCGACGCCATGACCACCGAGCAGGACGCCAACAAGGCCATCGTCGCCCGCTTCAACCAGCAGTTCATCGCGGGCGGCGACATGGACCTCTTCCACCGGACGATCGCGCCCGGCTTCATCAACCACACCCCGCACCCGGGCCAGTCCGACGGACCCGATGGCGTCGCGTACTTCTTCAACCACGTGCTGCGGCCCGCCTTCCCCGACCTGACCGTCACCATCCACGACCAGGTGGCCGAGGACGACAGGGTCGTCACCCGCAAGACCTACCGCGGTACCCATCACGCCGGCTTCCTCGGCATACCGGCCACCGGGCGCACGGTCACCTTCGGCGTCATCGACATCATCCGCCTACGGGAGGGCCGCTACCTCGAGCACTGGGCGGTGGCCGACATGGCAGGTCTGCGCGCCCAGCTCCAAGCGATCTGACCCCGCCGACGCGGGTCCGGTGCCAACCGCGTCGCGAGGCCCGGCCGCGGGTGAGGCAGGTACTTCACCCGCCGCGCGTCACCGCTCTCGGGCCTGGACGGGCAGTTGCAGGTAGGAGGCGTGTTCGCCGCCGGTGTGGACGATGTGCCGTCCGCTGTTGGCCGGGGTGTACTCGGCCAGCCTGGGCATCATCGTGCCCAGGAGGGGCCGGGCGCTGATGACGAAACGGAGCTGCTCGCCGGGGTAGAAGACGAGGCCGATCGGGAGCAGGTCGAGGTCGAGGTCGACGATCTCGCCCGGCGAGAGCTTCTCGATCCGGTCGAAGCTGTGCACCGGTACGTCGTGCGTCGACAGCGTCTCGTCCAGGTGGCGCAGGGAGACGCGCAGGCGTCCGTCGGATCCCTTGTAGCGCAGGATCGAGGCGCCGCGTTCGGTGAGGTCCTGCGCCATCGCGCCCTGGTTGGGCGTGGTGAACTGCTGCAGGGGCGTTCCGTACGCGTCGAGCTTCTGGACCAGGACGAACAGGTCCATGTCGTCGGCGTCACGAGCTTCGACCCACAGGTGCGCCTTCGGGTAGCCGACCAGCACGGTCTCCTCCTCGAACCGTGTCACGAACGACACCGCGTCCGGGTTCGACCCGACCTCGTAGCCGGCTGTGGCCTTGTCCGCCGGTGCCGTCGTGGTCAAGGTGCGTGAGCGGGCGTCGAGGTAGTACTTCGTCGGGGTGACGTCTTCCGGCGGGAACTCCTGCGCGGCCAGGTTGACCCGGTCGCCGCCGTGGAAGTCGTGGACGCTGTAGCGGACGCGCGGCGTCCGCTCCCACCCGTTGTCGTCGTCCTTGAGGTAGCGGTCGAAGAAGCGGCGCAGGTCCTCCCGGTTGGCTTCGTCGTAGTAGTCGGGCCACTCCTGGCCGTTGTGGATGCGCAGCCACTTGTCCTTCGAGGCGATCCGCCGCCAGGCGCGGAACGTTCCCGCGGTGTGCAGGGTGTTGGAGTAGCTGGCCACGACGTAGGCCGGCACCGTGATCCGCTCGAAGAGCGGGATCTTGTTCTCCCACAGGCCGGTCATCAGCGGGTAGCGCTCGGCCTCCGCGATGATGTCCTCCTTGCGGTTCTTGCCCCAGAAGCTGTAGTCGCGCAACTGCCGGGCGAATCCGGTGTCCGGCATGCCGCCGCGCATGACGAGGTCGCGGTAGACGTCGCTGACGCCCTCCCACGGATTGATCGCGGCCAGGTGCGGGGGCTGTTCGGCCG
>JABFYB010000789.1 GCA_013361475.1 Hamadaea sp. | reverse complement strand
CGGGCCGGTCGGTTTCCGGGGGACGGTCGGGGGGTACCCGCCGCGCACATCGGAACGCGGCGAGCGGCAGGGGAGCGGCAATGAAGGTCTACGCCTGGGTCTTGGTCGCCCTGCGCTGGGTGGTCGTCGCGTTCTGGCTGGTCGCGGCGGTCGCGGCGGTGCGGTTGCTGCCGGCGGTCGGGCCGGGCGGGGAGGATCTGAGCCAGCTCGTCTCCGCGGGCAACCCGGCGGTGCAGACCGAGATGCGCTCGTATGACAAGTTCGGCTTTCCGCTGCTGAGCCGGGTCGCGGTGGTGCAACGGGATCCGCGGGGGTTGCCGCTCGACGTGCAGGCCAAGGCGGTCTCCCGGGCCAAGGCGGTGTCGGAGGGCCAGTACGCCGATGTGCAGCCGATTCTGGCGGCGGTGCCGATCACCAACGAGAAGAAGTTGCTTCCGGGGTCCCGGGAGGACGGGACGACGATCATCACGTACCTGTTCACGCGGCCCGATGTGAGCCTGGCCGAGCAGGTCGAGGCGGCCGACCAGTTCGTCAAGAAGTACTACGGGCCGCAGGATCACGTCGTCGGCGTCACCGGATCGGTGCCCGCCCGCGTCGAGCAGGGCCGCATCGTGCTGGACTCGTTGACCTGGCTGGAGGTGGCGACGGTCGCGGCGGTGTTCGTCATCGTGGCGTTCGCGTTCCGCTCCCTGGTCGCGCCGGTGCTGGCGCTGGCGGTGGCCGGACTGGCGATCGTGATCACGTTGCGGGTGGGCGGCGCGCTCGCGGCGCACTTCGACGTCGCGGTTCCGCAGGAGACTCAGCCGTTGCTGGTCGCTTTGCTGCTCGGGGTGGTCACCGACTACGTCGTGTTCTACGTCTCGGCTTTACGCGTACACCTTGATGACGGCCTGGACCGGGTAACGGCCGCGCGGCTGGCGACGGCGCGGTATTCGCCGATCATCATGACCGCCGGAGCGACCGCCGCGGCCGGGACCGGTGCGTTGATCGTGGCCGGATCGCCGACGTTCCGCGCGTTCGGGCCGGGCCTGGCGGTGGCGGTGACCATCGGCATGGTGGTGGCGGTGACGCTGGTGCCGGCGTTGCTGGCGATCCTCGGCCGTGCGGTCTTGTGGTCGCCGTGGCGGGGGCGGCAGCGGCCGGTGGCGGTACGCGAGCCGCGCGGCTGGTGGGCGCGCGTGCTGACCTGGCCGGGTTTCTCGTTCGTGGTGCTGGTCGCGTGCGTCGGCGGGCTGGTGTGGGCGGCGCTGCCGGTGCGGCACATGACGCTCGGCGTCTCCTTTGTGGAGGCACTGCCGGCGAGCCATCCCGCGCGTCAGGCGGCCGCCCAGGCCGAGGCGGGATTCGCCGAGGGGATCCTGTCGCCGACCGAGGTGCTGGTGGAGGGCGCGGGTGTGGCCGGGAAGACGGCGGAACTGGCCCGGTTGCGCGAGGCGCTGGCGAACGAGCCGGGGGTGGCCGCGGTCGTCGGCCCGGACGATCGCCTGATCGAGCAGGTGCGCCCGCTGTTCGAGGCGAAGGACGGCAGCGCGGCCCGCTACCTGGTGGTGTTGTCCGACGAACCACTCGGCGCGCACGCGGTCCAGACGGTGACTCGGCTGCAGGCAGACCTGCCCGGGCTGGCCGACCGCGCCGGCCTCGGTGGCACACAGCTCAGCCTTGGCGGCGACACGGCGATCGCGGACGTCATCGTGGATCAGACCGTCCACGATCTCGGTCGCATCGCGCTCGCGGCGCTGGCGGCGAACCTGCTGTTCCTGGCGCTCTACCTGCGGGCGCTCATGGCTCCGCTCGCCCTGCTGGCCTGCAGCGTCCTCGCCATCCTGGCCACGCTGGGTCTGACGACACGAGTCTTCGAGGACTGGCTCGGCAACGACGGGCTCACCTTCTACGTCCCGTTCGCCGCGGCGGTGCTGCTCGTCGCGCTCGGCTCCGACTACAACATCTTCGGCGTCGGGCCCGCCTGGCGCGAGGCCCGCCGCCGGCCGCTGCGCGAGGCGCTCGCCATCACCCTGCCGGAGTCGGCGCGCGCGATCCGCACGGCCGCGTTCACGCTCGCGCTCAGCTTCGGCCTGCTCGCGCTGGTGCCCTTGCGGCCCTTCCGCGAGCTGGCCTTCGCACTGTCCGCGGGAATTCTGATCGATGCCTTCGTCGTACGCTCGCTGCTCGCCCCGGCACTGTTGTCCGTCATCGGGACGGCCGCCCAATGGCCGGGCCGCTACCTGGAGCGGCGGCGTACGCGGGATGCATTAGGAACTTCTATAAGCTCGTGATAGAAATGCGGTATGCGGTCCGCCTCCGTCTCCGCCGACACGGACCTGAGCACCACCATCTCGCGGGTGTTCACCGCGTTGCGGCGGCTCAACCCGCCGGGGCTCAGCCTGACCGCGGCGTCGACGCTCAGCACCCTCGAACGTGATGGCCCTCGCCGGCTGACCGAGCTGGCCGGGATCGAGGGCGTCACGCAGCCCGCGATGACGCAGGTCGTGTCCCGGCTCGAACGGGACTCGCTCGCCGTGCGTACCGCCGATCCCGGCGACCGGCGAGTGGTGCTCGTCGAGATCACCGCGGCCGGGCGCGACCTGCTGCGTCATCGCCGAACCGTCCGCAGCGGCAAAGTCGCCGCACTTCTGGCCCGGCTCGAGCCGCAGGACGCGGCCGCGATCTCCGCCGCCCTTCCCGCCCTGAACGCCCTCGCCGATCTCGTCACGAACTCATCCGTCGCAGACCCCTCGGAGAACGCACCTTCATGAACAGCCGCTACAAGTGGGTCGCGTTGTCGAACACGACCCTCGGCATGCTCATCGCCACGATCAACTCCTCGATCGTGCTCATCTCGCTACCGGCCATCTTCAACGGCGTCGACCTCGACCCGCTGCTCCCCGGCAACGTCAGCTACCTGCTCTGGATGCTGATGGGCTACATGCTCGTCACCGCCGTGCTCGTGGTGACCCTGGGCCGGCTCGGCGACATCTACGGCCGCGTACGCATCTACAACCTGGGCTTCGCCATCTTCGCCGCCACCTCGGTGATCCTCTCGCTGGACCCGTTCACCGGCGGCAAGGGCGCCCTGTGGCTGATCGGCTGGCGGGTGGTGCAGGCGATCGGCGGCGCGATGCTCATGGCGAACTCGGCCGCCATCATCACCGACGCGTTCCCGGCCGCCCAGCGGGGCATGGCGCTCGGCATCAACATCGTCGCCGCCATCGCCGGATCCTTCATCGGACTGGTGCTGGGCGGGGTCCTCGCGGAGTGGAACTGGCGCTCGATCTTCTGGGTCAACGTCCCGATCGGCGTCGCGGGCACGATCTGGGCCTACAAATCGTTGCGGGACAACGGCGTACGCCGGCCGGGGAAGATCGACTGGTGGGGCAACCTCACCTTCGCCGCCGGGCTGACCGCGGTGCTGGCCGCGATCACCTACGGCATCCAGCCGTACGGGGGCCACTCGATGGGCTGGACGAACCCGTGGATCATCGCCGGGCTCGCCGGGGGAGCGCTGCTGCTGGTGGCGTTCGGCGTCATCGAGGCCAAGGTCGCCGAACCGATGTTCCCGCTGCGGCTGTTCCGCATCCCGGCGTTCACGGGCGGCAACGCGGCCAGCCTGCTCGGCTCGATCGCGCGCGGCGGACTGCAGTTCATGCTGATCATCTGGTTGCAGGGCATCTGGCTGCCGCTGCACGGCTACGACTACGAGCAGACCCCGCTGTGGGCGGGCATCTACCTGCTGCCGTTGACGGTCGGGTTCCTCGCCGCCGGTCCGCTGTCCGGGTTCCTGTCCGACCGGTTCGGCCCGCGCCCGTTCGCCGCCGGTGGTCTGCTGCTCATGTCGGCGTCGTTCGCCGCACTGCTGCTGGTGCCGACCAACTTCCACTACGGCGTCTTCGCGCTGCTGGTCTTCCTCAACGGGTTCGGCGGCGGGCTGTTCTCCGCCCCGAACACGGCGCTGATCATGTCGAGCGTCCCGGCGCACCTGCGTGGGGTCGCCTCCGGCATGCGGGCCACCTTCCAGAACGCGGGCATGGTGCTGTCCATCGGCGTGTTCTTCTCCCTGATGGTCGCCGGGCTCTCGGGTTCGCTGCCGTCCACTCTGGACTCCGGACTGACGGCGCAGGGCGTACCGCCGGAAGCGGCGCACACGATCGCGTCGTTGCCGCCGGTGGGCACCCTGTTCGCGGCGTTCCTCGGCTACAACCCGATCCAAGAAATGCTCGGGCCACAGATCCTCGGCCAGCTCCCGCCGGCGAACGCGGCGACCCTCACCGACCGGCAGTTCTTCCCCGACCTCATCGCGGGGCCGTTCCACGACGGGCTGGTCGTCGTCTTCTGGCTGGCCATCGTCATGGGCATCCTCGGCGCGGCCGCCTCGATGGTCTCCCCGCGTACGCAGCCGGCCACCGACCTGGTGACCCGGGAAAGCGAGCTGATCGACGAACTGGGCGTACAGCCGCTCACGCCGATCCCGGCGTCGGCCGAGCCTTCCCGCCGCGACTGACCTGCTCTCGCGGGCGCTGCGCTCGCCTTCCGGCGGCTCGCCTTCCGGCGGCGCGGCTTCCGGCGCGGCTTCCGGCGGCTCGCCTGTCGGCGGGGGGCCGACTTCCGGAAGGCCAGGTACCTTTCCCGGCACCGGTTAGGTACCTGGCCTTCCGGAAGTCGCCGGAACCCGGCCGCAGTGCCGAAGGACCGGCACGCGTGGCAATGAGCGTTCCGGTAGTCGCCGGAACTCGCCCGCAGCACCCAAGGCCCCGCATGCGTGGCGTGAGGTGGGCTGGGCGGTACCGTGATCACCGTGAACGAGCTGGACGACGCGCTTGAGCTGGCCCGGCGTTCCGCCGACGCGATGTACGCCGGGGACCGGGCGTCCCAGCTCGCCGGGGTGACCGTCGACGAGGTCACGCCGGGCCGGGCGACGGCGCGGATGGCGGTGACCCGCGACATGATCAATGGTCACGACATCTGCCACGGCGGGTTCGTGTTCCTGCTGGCGGACACGGCGTTCGCGTTCGCGTGCAACACCTATGGAACTCCGACGGTGGCGGAGGCGTGCGACATCGTCTTC
>JABFYB010000577.1 GCA_013361475.1 Hamadaea sp. | reverse complement strand
GATGCGTCGGCGGGCGCGCTGTTTTCGGCGCGCTGATCACCATCGCTATAGCGTCCTAGGAACATGGGCCGGAACCGTTCAAGCGACTGTCCGATGGGGACGAGTCAAGGGCTTGATCGTTTGTCGGCATCTTGTGTGCCGGATGGCTTTTCCCCCGGTTAGTGGTCCGACAGGCGTTCTAAACTTGGTCTCATGGGCATGGGGGCGTTGGCGCAGGTCGAGGCGGATGTCGCCGAGCTGCTCGCCGGTCCCCTGTGGACGCTGTCGGACGGGAAGATCACCGACGAAGTTCGGCGCACGTTCGCTCTCCTCCAGCGTTTGTCGGGTCGGTTGGTGGCGTTGATCGCGACTGCGGACGGTCGTGAGGTTCCGTATAACGCGGGTGCGACCGGGACCGTGAACTGGCTGACGTTTCTGCTGGCGATGCGGGACAAGGACGCCCGCGCCTGGGCGTCTCTGGCGTCAATGCTTCCGACTGTTCCCGTGGTGGAGTCGGCGTTGTCTTCCGGACAGGTGAACGTGGAGCAGGCGCGGGTGATCGCCAAGACCGTCCACGACCTGCCCTCCGCTGTGGGTGAGGTCGGTAAGGCGAAAGCGGCCGATGCGCTGACTCGGCTGGCTGTCGATGATCGCCTGCGCCCGGAGGTGTTGGAGAAGCACCGGTCGCAGATCCTGGAGATGGTCGCGCCCGAGATCGCCGAGGAACGCCTGCGCCGGGAGTTGGAACGCGCCGAACGATCCGCCCACGATCGACGTGACTTCACCCTCATCCCGTACGGCGACGGCGAATACCGCGTACGCGGCGTCCTCGACGCGGAGATGGCCGCGATCGTCCGGACCGCCCTCGACCCGCTGTCCGCGCCCCGCAAACCCGCCCCAACCGCAGCAGCCACATCCGCATCCCCGTCCGACGATCATGCCGCTGCTGGTGCTGCGAGCGGCGATGGTGGCACGGCCGGGGAAGGTGTCAGCCGAGGCCTCGCACTAGGTGCCCGGGTGCTGCCAGGCGAGGCGGATCTGCGTTCGGCTGGTGCCCGGCGGGCTGATGCGCTGATCGAGCTGTGCCAGCGCATCCTCAACGCCGCAGAGCTGCCCGACAACGGTGGCGAGAAACCACACCTGACCGTCACCTTGCCCTGGGACGCCCTGCAAGCCAAAGTCGGCGCCGGACTGCTCGACACCGGCGACCTGCTCACCCCGGAGACCGTGCGACGCCTCGCCTGCGACGCCATGATCATCCCAGCCGTACTCGGCGGCGACGGCCAAGTCCTCGACGTCGGCCGCGCCCGCAGACTGATCGACGGACCACTCCGGCGGGCACTCGTGTTGCGGGACAAGGGATGCGCGTTCCCAGGATGTGACCGGCCACCCCAGTGGTGTCATGGTCATCATCTCAAGGCATGGGCAGACGGCGGAGACACCTGCCTGGCCAACAGCGTTCTGCTCTGTGGCTTCCATCATCGCGAAATCCACCACGGACACTGGGAAGTACGCATCCGACCCGACGGATTCCCCGAATTCCTCCCACCCACCTTCATCGACCCGCTCCGAAGACCAGTCCGCAACACGCTTCACCGAAGATGCTGACGCGCCGGCCGCGCGACCGCTGCAATGCGCCCCACATCTGCGATCTGAAGCCGGATCGCGGCAACAATCGCCCTCCCTGTGCGCAAAACCGGGCCTGAGCGCACACCCAGGGCGAATGAGCCCGAGAAACGGACGAGAATCGCACACCGGGGGCACATGGACACATGCACACCTGGACATATCGGTCACACGAGCGCCGCATGTTCATGTAGCCCATCGTGAACCACACCGACATCTGGGAAGTACGCATCGGATCCGACGGCTTCCCCGAGTACTTCCCCAGTTTCGTCGACCCGCTCCGAAGGCCCGTCCGGAACACCCTTCATCGAAGATGATGCAGCGCCGGCCGCGCGACGGCGGCAATGCGCCCTACATCTGCGATCTGAAGCCGGATCGCGGCAACATTCGCCCTCCCTGTGCGCAAAACCGAGTCTCAGCGCATACCCAGGGCGAATGAGCCCGAGAAACGGACGAGAATCGCACACCGGGGGCACGTAGGCACAGGGGCACAGGGGCACAGGGGCACAGGGTCACGACATGATCGAGTGGGCGAGTCGTGGACCGTGAGGCGCATGGAGTTCAGCCGCGCGGCGGGCTGAGCTGGTAGTCACCCACGTCCGGGTTCCAGCTCAAGCCGATGACGCCGCTGGTCGCGGCGGCCTGGCAGAACTGCAGGAAACTTCGGTAGCCGAGCTTCTTCTCGCTGAAGTCGGGGCGTACGCGGCGCAGCTGGTTCTTCAGACCGGACAGGGCCACGGCCGAGCCGCCCCGGGACAGGTCGCTGACGACCGTCCGGAGCAGTGCGAATGCCTCTTCGCGGTCGCCGTGCTCGGGCAGCGACACCTCGGGATCGCCCTTGGCCGGTCCGTCGGTCAGCTCGACGATGTCGTGCTGGGCCAGGAAGCGCAGCAGTTCACCGAAGGCCCGGAAGCCGTAGTCGGCTTCGTTGAAGGTCGGGTCCTTGCGAAGCAGCGTGCGTTTGAGCGTGGAGGCGGTGACCGAGCCGCTGCTGCTGCGCTGGAGTCCGGCGACGGTCTGCGCGACCTGCACCGACAGGGAGTCGATGTCCCGCGTCGCGGGTTCGGTCTCCGTGGGCTCGGCTTCGGCCGGCTCGATGGGCTCGACCGGCGCGACGGCCTCGGCGGGCTTGGAGGGCTGAGCGGCCTTGGCGGGCGCGGGTCGCGTCGGGATCTCCACGCCTTCGAGCCGGTCGTAGAACAGGAACTCGTCGCAAGCCGGTGGCAGCAGCGCCGAGGTGGTCTTCTCGACACCGACACCGATCACGCGTTTGTTGAGTTCGCGGAGCTTGTGGACCAGAGGCGTGAAGTCGCTGTCACCCGTGCAGAAGACGAATGTCGAGATGTAGTCGCGCTCGAACGCCAGCTCCATGGCGTCGACCGCCATCTTGATGTCGGCCGAGTTTTTCCGGGAGGCGCCCATGCGCTGCGGGATGTCGATCAGCTCCACGTGCTGCCGGGTCAGCCGTCGCCGGTCCTCGTCGAAGTAAGACCAGTCCGCGTACGCCCGGCGCACGACGACGCGGCCGCGCTCGGCCAGGGCGTCGGACACGGGCTTCAGGTCGAAGGCCAGGCCGCCGAGGTGGTCGCGGGCGCCGATCGCGAGGTTCTCGTAGTCGAGGAACAGCGCGATGCGCTCTTCTTGATCCAAAGCCGCTCCAGAGGATTCACAGGCCAGAAGACCTTTGTACCAGGTGAGGGCGGACTCCGCGCCGAACCGTCAGTAACCGATCGCGGTGGCGGCCACGGCACGGAGGTGAGCGGCGACGTCGGCGGGCAGGTAGAGCTGGGCGAGATCGCGCGGGGACGTGGCGAACACGATCCCGAAAAGGGTGACGGCATCCAGGTAGACGGCGTTGTCGTTGGGGTGCTTGCCGTCGGCGACGATCAGA
This sequence comes from Hamadaea sp., assembly GCA_013361475.1. Lineage (GTDB taxonomy): Bacteria > Actinomycetota > Actinomycetes > Mycobacteriales > Micromonosporaceae > Hamadaea. The sequence continues at coordinate 16,303 of JABFYB010000577.1, read as the reverse complement.
TGGGACACCCCCTTGGTCGCGATGATCTTCTCGAATTCGTCGCCGATCGGAGCGAGGAGGTTCGGCGTGCTCAGCGCGGCGGACAGGGCTGCGTAGTTCGCGTCGATCGCGGCCTTCGCCGCCGCTCGGGAGCGGAACGGCGCAGGGTTCGCCAATGCCCAGTTCTTGAACAGGATCACCCGGCCACCGGGTTTGAGCGCACGCCTAAACGTTGGCGCGTACAGGGTGAGGAGGGTGTCTCGTGCGGCCGGCAGGTTGGTGGCCACGAGGGTGCTGTATTCCTGAAGCACGATGAAGTCGTACTGTCGCGTGCCGTCGAGCGCCGTGGCGACCAGGCCGTCGTTCCAGGTGTGGCGCAGGCTGTAGCCGAAGTGGATGACCTTGGTGACGTTCAGCGGCCGGCCTTCGAGGGCCGCGAAGTGGCGTACCAGGTCGGGCGTGTCCTCGCGGGTGGTCTCGGTCGCGGTGCCGAGCAGGCTGTTGCCCACGAACAGTACGTCCAGGGGACGGGCGTCCGCGGAGTCCTGGGTCGCCGCGACGGTGAACCGGATGGAGAACGCGGCGCCGGTCGGCGAGCCCGTCGCCGTCGCACCGGTGAACGCCTGAACAGTCAGGGTGTAGACGTCTGGCGTGGTCAGCAGTGGGCAGTCCACATAGTCTCCGCAGAGGAAGAACGGCGTCCGCGACTCGATCCGAGAGACGCTGCCGCCCTTCGTTCCTTCCATGGTGAAGGCGACGCTGCCGGGCTTCGCGCCGGCGGCGATGACCGCCTGCAGGCTGATTCGGCGGTGAGGCAGCCGCCGGAGGTCGACGACCGTGCCGTCGGTCACCGGGCTCAAGCCCAGAATCGGCCGGCGGCTCACGTCGTTGACGATCTGAACAGCGCTGATGACAGGGGTGTCGCCGCCGCCGCTCGCGGAGACGCGCGGCGCCACCCACACGAAGGCGGCGGCCACGATTACCAGCGCAATGACGGCGCGCAACCGACGGGCATGGGGCATTTCCGTAGTGACTCCCCCGAAACGGAAAACCGAACTGTGCGCTCAGGGTGAGGATCGCGGCGAGGACTGTCAAGCAGCTGGTCAGCCCGTCGTCCGAATCACGGCGTTGTCAGTCCGTTCATCGGATCTACCATCGGGTCATGCGACGGGGATTGACGATGATCACCGCAATGACGCTGACCGCCACGCTCACTGCCACGCTGGCAGCCTGCAGCCCGGCGGTCGACGGCGTCGGGGGCGTACGCCTCGACGGCGCGGGACGGCTGGTCGCCGTGCTCGCCTGGTGCCCGGAGTTCGGCCGTCCCGCGACGGTGATCCTGTATCCGGCCGAGTCCGGTGGGCGCGTCGGCGAACCGCTGCTACGGCTGCGGCGTACGGGCGAAGACCCGGAAGGCGGGCTGCTGGAGCTCGCCTTGTCCGACCCGGGTCCGGACTGGCACACCGACGATCCGACGCCGACCCTGGTTGACGAGGACCACTACGAGGTGCGTACCTGGGACGAGTCGGGTGAGCATCGCCTAGCGTCGTTTCCGTTCACTCCGGCCGAGCTTCGGACCGCGCCTTCGGACCAGCCGGTTCTGACCAAGAAGTACGCCGGCGACGGCCGCTACGACACGGAGTTCCTCAGCGTGCCGGAGCTACAGCAGGCAGCAGCCAACGAGTGTGATTAGCGCGCTCAGAAAGTGGCGATCGGGTTGACCGGGCTGCCGGAGGTCCCCGCGAAGCGGACCGGCGCGACGGCGAGCTGGAAATCCCATTGGCCGAGCTCGGTCGCCGTCGCGGCACACATCTCCAGGTCGCAGTTGTCGAGCAGCCACAGACCCATGGCGACGAGGCTGACGGCGTGCACCGGCATCAGAATGTCGTCGTATCCCGAGGGTTGGACGTCTTGAGGAGTGTCCGCCCCGATCAGCGCGACCTGCCGCTCCCGCAGCCAGGGCAGGCAGGAGGCGTGCCAGCCCGCCTGAGTGAAGCTGAAGGCCGCGCCAGACTCATGCCGGACGCGGCCGTACCCGGTCCGCAGAAGTACCGCGTCGCCGGATCGCACCCGAACCCCCTGGCGACGCTCGGCCTCCTCGAGATCCTCGGGGAAGACCGGCGCGCCCGTTTCCAGCCACGGCACGTCGCGTACGGCTGCGACGTCGAGCAGGACACCACGCGTGACGATCCCGTTCGCCGCCGCCGTGACGGCCGCCCACGCCGATCCGGTCTCGGCGTCGACCATCGAGTGTGGCCGCCCGTTGTACATCCGGCCGTCCCAGTAGAGGTGGCACGGCGAGTCCAGGTGCGTGATGGTGTTGCCGTGGAACATGATGCCGAGCCGCTCGTTCGAGAAGCCCCAGCGCCGGTCGTTGTGGAAGGCGGGAACCGGGATGTTCTCGGCACCCGGCATGTCGGCGGCGCACGGGCACGTGTTGGTCGCCCGCTCCATCTCGTCCGGTACGGCGATCTCCCAGCCGCACGACACACTTCGGCCGTGGCGTACGGCGCGTGCCGCGGCCAGCCGGACGTCGTCGGTGATGTGGTTCAGCGTACCGAGCTCGTCGTCGGCACCCCACCGTCCCCAGTTCGAGAGCGTGTCGAAGTAGGCGAGCACCTCGTCCTGGGTGGGTAACGGTCGCTCCGCCGTCATCGCAGTCTCCACTCCTCCGGTCAGCCGGTTCGAGGCACCGCAGGCAGCGTATCCCGCTCGCGGGTGGGCAGTGCCCAGGCTCGCTTCACGACTTCGCCTTGCGGGGGGCCAGGGTGTAGCTGAACGAGATGAAGAAGTCGACGATCACGACGACGCCCCATCCGCCCATCGGTCCCCACATCGGCAGCACCCGCTCGTAGTCGCCGACGAGCAGGGTGAACAGGCCCATGACCGCGACTGCGATCGCGTACGCCAGCAGATGGCGCAGCCACTGCCGCCGTTCGTAGGCGGCGTGCGCCGCGCCGTGCTTCGGTGGGCGTACGGGAGCCGGACCGCCTGCGAACCGGTGGGCGAACCGCTGGTCGGCCCAGCGTACGAGCTGGCTGCCGAAGGCGACCGAGACTCCGATGTAGATGGCCGCCAGTCCGTGCGCGATCGTGGCCGTCCCGCCACCGCGCAGATCGATGACCGATGCCGCCAGCAGCACCACGTCGACCAGCGGTACGCAGATCAGCAGCACGGTGCTGAGCGTTTTCGCCTTGAGCAGGTAGCGAGCGGCGAGACCGGCCAGCAGCAGGACCCAGAACCCGACTTCGCAGGCGATGATCAGCGGAATCATGACACCCTCCCCCGGTGTTTTTAACACGACCGTGTCATAATAGCGCGGTGCCCAAAATCGTGGATCACGAGCAACGTCGCCGGGAGTTGGCGGCGGCCGTCTGGCAGGTGATCGCCGAGCACGGCGTCGACGAGGTGTCGATCCGGACGGTCGCCGCCGCCGCGGGGTGGTCGACCGGCGCCCTGCGGCACTATCTCGCGACCCGGGGCGAGCTGCTGGCCTTCGCCTGCGAGCAGGTCATCGACGAGGTCGCCGCCCGCATCCAGTCCCTGCAGCTGCCGGCCGACCCCGTACGCGCGGTCCGGGCGATCCTGCTGGAGACGATGCCCGTGGACGAACGACGGCACACGGAGGCGTCGATCGCGTTCTCGTTCCTCGCCCTCGGCCTCGGCGATCCCGAATTGGCCCGGGTGCAACGGCGTCACTTCAGTTCGATGCACGACTTGTGCCGCCAGATGATCGACGGGCTCGCCGCGCGCCAGGCGCTCGCGCCGACGCCGGAGAACGTCACGACGCTGGCGCGCCGCCTGCACGCGGTGGTCGACGGGCTCAGTGTGCACGTCCTGGCCGGTCACCTGACGGCGGACGAGATGGTGGCCGAGCTGGACGCGTACCTGTCCGGGCTGACCGGCCAGGGTGCGAGCCAGGTCGGCGCGACGGAGCCGGAGATTGGACGAACTCCGCGCCTGCCGTAGATTTGCGCGGGTGAATTCCACCGTGCGCCGCTTCTGGCTGGCCGGAACCGCCGGCGTCGTGGTCTTGGCGCTGCTCGTCTTCGCGCTTGTGAAGCTGGCCGCGCCGAGCCCGGGTGTCGCGTCCGCCGCCGTCGACGGATCGCCGTCGGCCGCACCGGGCGGCGAAGCGACGCCCACGGCGACAGCGTCAGCGAGTGCGAGCGCGAGTCCCAGCGTGAGTCCACACGCGACGCCCAGCGGGACCAAGGCGACCGTCGCCGCCGGGGCCGGCCTGGACAGTCCGGCGAAGAAGGAGATCGCGATGAAGCTGGTCTCCAGCGCCGAGAACTCCTCACTGAACTGGCGTGCGCAGTACAAGTACATCGAGGACATCGGGGACGGGCGGGGCTACACCGGCGGGATCATCGGCTTCTGCTCAGGCACCCACGACATGCTCGAGCTGGTGGAGCTGTACACCAAGCGCAAGCCCGGCAACGTCCTCGCGAAGTATCTGCCCGCGTTGCGGGCCGTCGACGGCTCGGACTCGCACGCCGGCCTCGACCCGGGCTACCCGGCCGATTGGGCGGTCGCCGCGAAGGACAGCGCGTTCCAGCAGGCGCAGAACGACGAGCGGGACCGCGGCTACTTCATCCCGGCCGTCCGCCAGGGCAAGGCCGACGGGCTGCGGGCGCTCGGGCAGTTCATCTACTACGACGCCATCGTCATGCACGGTCCCGGCTCCGACCCGGTCAGCTTCGGCGGCATCCGGGCCGCGGCCCTGCGCAAGGCCAAGACACCGACTCAGGGCGGCGACGAGTACGCGTACCTGATGGCCTTCCTCGACGCCCGGAAGGCGGCGATGCTGACCGAGGAGGCGCACGAGAACACCGACCGGGTCGACACCGAGCAACGGGTGTTCCTCAAGGCGCGCAACTTCACCCTGGCCACGCCGCTGCGGTGGTCCGTCTACGGCGACTCCTACGTGATCAACTAATTCGCTTGCGGGCGCCGACCGCAGCGCCAAGGCTGGACCGCATGACGGAAGAACGGCAGTTCGGCTGGTCCAACATGTTCGTCGCGCCGGAGGACGACCCGCGTAGTCAGGAAGGCTACCGGGGAGAGCGCGCGGTGCTGGTCGGCTACCTCGACGACTACCGCAAGACGCTGGAGCTGAAGTGCGCCGGCCTGGACGCCGAGCAGCTCGCCCGGCGGTCGGTCGAGCCCTCGACCATGTCGCTGCTGGGCCTGATCCGGCATCTGGCCGGCGTCGAGCACTACTGGTTCCGCATCCACATGGCCGGCTACGACGGGCCGCGCCTCTACCGGTCCGGTGACGATCGCGACGAGGACTTCAACGGCGCGGTCGGCGATCCCGAGGTCGTCCGGGAGGCCTGGGAGACCTGGCGGGCCGAGGTCGCGTTCGCCGAGGAGTATGTCGCCGCGGCTCCGGACATGGGCTTCACCGGCGCCAAGGGCGACGAGCTGCGGGACATCCTGGTCCACATGATCGAGGAGTACGCCCGCCACATGGGCCACGCCGATCTGCTTCGCGAGCGCATCGACGGCCGGGTCGGACAGTAGTCCGTTCCTCCCCAAGTTGCACGAATCCGGACCAAAGCGGAGATCTCGTCAGTAGAGTCACGGGCAGCGGAAGGGGCCCGTGCGTATGCAGGTCGAGACGAAGCCGGCGGCTTCCGGCGCTCCGGCGTCGGTCAAGCTGACGTTCTGGACCATGACGTCGATGGTCGTGGGCTCGATGGTCGGCGCGGGCGTGTTCTCGCTGCCCCGCCGGTTCGCCCAGGCGACCGGAGTGGCCGGCGCGCTCATCGCCTGGACGGTCGCCGGCACCGGCATGCTGATGCTCGCCTTCGTCTTCCAGATGCTCGCCGTACGCCGGCCCGCCCTCGACGCCGGCGTGTACGCGTACGCGAAGGCCGGATTCGGCGAGTATCCCGGCTTCTTCTCGGCCTTCGGCTACTGGGCCAGTGCCTGCGTCGGCAACGTCACCTACTGGGTGCTGATCATGTCCACCGTGGGCGCGATCGTCCCCGCGCTCGGCAACGGCGACACGATCCTGGCGATCGTGCTCTCCTCGGTCGGGCTGTGGGCGTTCTACGCGCTGATCAGCCGGGGCGTCAGAGAGGCGACCGCGATCAACCGGATCGTCACCGTGGCCAAGCTGGTGCCGATCATCGTGTTCATCCTGCTGGTCCTGTTCTACCTGGACCCGAAGGTCTTCGCGGAGAACTGGGCGGGAGCCGACTACGCCGGGTCGCTGTTCAACCAGGTCAAGGGCACGATGCTCGCGACGGTCTTCGTCTTCCTCGGAGTCGAGGGGGCCAGCGTCTACTCCCGGCACGCCAAGCGCCGTGAGGACGTCGGCCGGGCCACCGTCCTGGGCTTCCTCAGCGTCTTCGCGATCTTCGCCTCGGTCACCATCGTCTCCTACGGCATCCTGCCGATGAGCGAGATCGCCGAGCTGCGCCAGCCCAGCATGGCCGGCGTACTCGAAGCGGCCGTCGGCACCTGGGGCAAGGTCTTCGTCAGCGTGGGGCTGATCATCTCCGTGCTGGGGGCGTACCTGGCCTGGACGCTGATGGCGGCGGAGGTGCTCCTCGTCGCGGCCAAGGACGACGACATGCCCCGCTTCCTGCGCCGGACCAGCCGTGCGGACGTCCCCATTCCGGCGTTGATCATGTCGACGGCGCTGTCGCAGCTCTTCCTCGTCGTCACCTACTTCTCCGAGGACGCGTTCACCTTCGCCCTCGACCTCACCAGTGCGCTGACGCTGATCCCGTTCCTGCTGGCGGCGGCGTACGCGCTCAAGGTGATGCTGGGCTGGGACGGCGAGCGAAGACGCGGCTCGAGCGGGCAGGTCCTCATCGCCGCGCTGGCCACCGCGTACACGCTGTTCCTGCTGTTCGCGGCCGGGCTGAAGTTCGTGCTCGTCTCGTTCATCGTGTACGCGCCCGCCACGGTGCTGTTCGTGATGGCGCGCCGGGAACAGGGCCGCCGGCTCTTCTCCCCGGGCGAAATCGTGTTGCTGCTGGTCTCGATCGCGGGCGCGGTGCTCGGCGTCGTCGCGCTCGCGGCCGGGTGGATCAGTCTGTAGAGCTGGGAGATCGTGATGACGACCGATTCGGGCAAGCCCACCTCCGCCGCCTACGGCGTGCACTCCGAGGTCGGCAAACTACGCAAGGTGCTGGTGTGCCGGCCCGGTCTGGCGCACCGGCGGCTGACCCCGACCAACAGCGACGACCTGCTCTTCGACGACGTCATGTGGGTCGAGAACGCCCAGCGCGATCACCTGGACTTCGTCAACAAGATGCGCTCGCGCGGGGTGGACGTCGTCGAGCTGCACGATCTGCTCGCCGAGACCATGGCGCTCGGCGATGCCAAGACCTGGCTGCTCGACCGCAAGATCACGCCCAACGAGGTCGGTCTCGGGCTGGTCGAGCCGACGCGGGCGTACCTGGACAGCCTGGACCCGGCGAAGCTGGCCGAGCATCTCATCGGCGGCCTGGCCACGGCGGACTTGCCGGACGAGGTCCGCTCCCCCTACCTCGCCCTGGTCCGCGAGTCGACCGGCGCGCGGGACTACCTCATGCCGCCGCTGCCGAACACGCTGTACACCCGCGACACGACCTGCTGGCTCTACGGCGGCCTGACGATGAACCCGCTGTACTGGCCGGCCCGGCACGACGAGACCATGCTCATGAAGGCGATCTACACTTTCCACCCCGACTACATCGGCTCGAAGGTCTGGTGGGGCGACCCCGATCAGTCCTGGGCGCAGGCGACCTTCGAGGGCGGCGACATCATGCCGGTCGGCAACGGCGTGGTCCTGATGGGCATGAGCGAGCGCACCTCCCGGCAGGCGATCACCCAGGTGGCGGCGGCCCTGTTCGAGAACGGCGCGGCCGACCACGTGGTCGTGGCCGGCATGCCCAAGCTGCGCGCCGCGATGCACCTGGACACCGTGTTCACCTTCGCCGACCGGGACGTGGTCACCCTCTACCGCAACATCGTGGAGTCCATCCACTCGTTCTCGCTGCGGCCCGCCGACAAGGCGCCGAACGTCGAGGTCGTCGACCACGGCGACGAGCCGTTCGTCGACGTCGTGGCCAAGGCGCTCGGCCTGCCCAAGCTCCGCGTCATCGAGACGGGCGGCGACGTGTACGCCTCGGAGCGCCAGCAGTGGGACAGCGGCAACAACGCCGTCGCGCTGGAACCGGGGGTCGTGGTCACCTACGACCGCAATACGCAGACGAACACGCTCCTGCGTAAGGCCGGCATCGAGGTCATCACCATCGTCGGCGCCGAGCTGGGGCGGGGACGCGGTGGCGGCCACTGCATGACCTGCCCGATCGTCCGCGACCCCGTGGACTTCTAGCGCGGCGTTCTGGCGTGGAGTTCTAGCGTGGCGGTTCCCGCCGGGCGACGGCAGCGGCCGGGAGGCTCAGTGACCGGTTCCAGCGCAGGGACAGCACCACCGCGGTGACGGCGAGCAGCGTACCGAGCAGGACGAACCAGACGCTGATCTCGACCTTCCTCAGTTGGCCGACGAAGTTGCTGGGCAGGTCCGTCAGCACGTCCTGAAGCTGATCGGCGTCCTCGGCCCGGAAGTACTCACCGCCGGTGATCTCGGCGACCTTCTCCAAGGTCTCCTCGTCGATCTGCTGGACGCGGCCACCGCCACCCCCGCCGAAGCCGCCGCCGAACCGCCCGCCGTCGGAGCCGAACGCCGAACCACCGCTGATCTGGTCGGGGCTGCACACCATCGGCGCAGGCTGGGTCGTGCCGAAGCCGATCGTGTAGACCCGCAGACCACGCGCGGACGCCTGCTCGGCGGCGGTCACCGGCTCGACGCCCTGGGTGTTCGCGCCGTCGGTCAGCACGACGATGGTGTCGGCTTGGTAATCGGCCGGGGCGCCCGAAGGCGTCGGCGACGCGCCGTCCGGCGAGGTCACACCGGTCGGGGGAACCGCCGGATTGGTCTCGGCGATGGCGTCGATCGAGGTCAGGATGGCCTGCCCGATCGCCGTTCCCCGGCCGGTCTGCAGCCCGTCGATCGCCTTCAGCAGGGCCTGCTGGTCGGTCGTCGGTTCGACGAGCATCGCCGCGATGCCGGAGAAGGTGACCAGGCCGATCTTCGTCTCACCGCCCTGAGCCTTGATGAACTCACGCGCGGCCGCCTGGGCGGCCGTGATCCGGTTGGGCTGGACGTCGGTGGAGCACATCGACCGGGAGACGTCGAGCGCGAGCAGGATCGACGTGGCGTTGGCCGGTACGCGTACCGAGGCTTGCGGGCGCGCCGCCCCGACGGCGAGGAACACCAGCGCCGCGGAGAACAGGATCACCGGGATGCGCCGCCGCCACGCCGTACGCCCGGGGACGGCGGCCCGGATGAGCGCGACGCTGGACACCCGGACGGCGAATCGGCGCCGCCGCCGGTTGGCCCACCAGCGGGCCAGCAGCAACAGCGGGACGACGAGGAGGGCGGCGAGCGCCCACGGCCAGCTGAGCGACATCAGACGATCCTTCCGTGCCAGCTGATCATCAGCAGGCCGCCCGCGGTGAGCAGCACGAGCGCGGCGACGGCCAGGACGCCGGTCAGCTCGACGGTCTCCGGACGGGTGGTGATGCGCAGGTCGATGGAGCGGTGGATCTCATTGATCTGGTCGGCGTCGGAGGCGGGATGGTAGGAGCCGCCGGTCGTCGCGGCGAGGTTCGTCAGCACGTCCTCCCGCAACGCCGTCGCGACCTGGTAGCCGTCCGCCTCGACCGTGGTGCCCTGGGCGGTGCCGATGCCCACGGTCTCGATGCGTACGCCGGCCGTGGCGGCCAGGTCCGCCGCGGTCTGCACGCCACCCGCGCCGTCGCCGCCGGTTCCGCCTCCCCCGCCGCCTCCGCCCGAGGAGTCCTCGCCGTCGGAGAACAGCACGATCGTCGCCGACCCCCAATAACCGAGATCCGGGGCCTGGCCGTCGGCGGGCAGGGCGACCGGCTTACCCACGATGGCGGTCAGCGCGACCAGGATGGCCTGCCGCAACGACGTCCCACCGGCAGCGGAGGCGCGATCGATGGCGGCGAGCACGGCGTCGTGGTCGGCGGTGGGTGCCTGGGTGGCCAGGCCGTCCTGGCCGAACACGACCACTCCCATGTCCACTGTGCTCGGTTGAGCCGCCACGAATCCCGCGGCGGCGGTCTTCGCCGCGGACAGCCGATTCGGTTTCACGTCGTCGGCGGTCATGCTCTGCGACACGTCGAGCACCAGGATGACCGTCCCGGAGACGCGCGGCACGTCGACCTCGGCCGCCGGCCGGGCCAGGGCCAGCAACAGCAGCGGCAGCGCGGCCAGGAACAACGCGTACGGCACATGGCGCCGGCGGCCGGACGGACCGGCGAAGGCCGCCACGTCGAGCCCGGCCTCCCGCAACGCGGCGGACCGGCGGCGCAGCAACACCGCGTACGCCGTGATCGCGGCCGCCGTGAGCAGCACCGCGACGACCACGAGAACCGGGTACATGACCGTCATGGGCGTCTCCGATGCGAGTCCTGAACCATCTCCACCAGCGCCCGCAGCAGATCGGAGTCGGTCGTGATCCGATGCGCGGTGACCCGCGCCTGCCGCATCGCCTCGGTCAGCGCCGACTCCCGCGCGTCCACCTCGGCGGCCAGCCGACGGCGCAGCAGCGGATCGCTGGTGTCGACCAGGATCTGCTCCCCCGTCTCGGCGTCCTCGACGACGACCAGCCCCACGTCCGGCAACTCCAGCTCGGCCGGGTCGACCAGGCGTACCACGACGACCTCGTGCCGGTGGGCCAGCTGGCCGAGCGCCCGCTCCCAACCCGCTTCGCCGATGAAGTCGGACAGCACGAAGACCAGGCTGCGCCGCCGGGCGGCGGTCGCCACCGTACGCAGCATCGCCGCGAGGTCGGTCGTCGTGCCCCGGGCCGGTCCCGCGTCACTGCGGTCCAGCTCGTGCGCGATCCGCAAGGCCTGCGTACGCCCGGTCTTGGGCTGGACGACGCGCTGGAAGTGGTTGTCGTAGAAGACAGCGCCGACCCGGTTGCCGTTCTGCGACAGCAGCCGGGCCAGACAGATCGCGAGATCCCCGAGGACCGCGTCCTTGCCGGGACCGACGCCGCCTCGCATCGAGGCGGACCGGTCGAGGACCAGCCACGCGGTGAGGTCGCGTTCCTCGGTGTACTGCCGGACGAACGTCTCGTCCATCCGGGCGGTCACGTTCCAGTCGATGTGCCGGACGTCGTCCTCGGGCGTATAAGTCCGCAGGTCGGTGAAGTCGATCCCGGCGCCGTGCCAGACCGTGCGGTTGGCGCCCTGCAGCCGCCCGTCGAGCTTGCGGACCACCTGCCATTCCAGGCGTCGCAGCAACCGGTCGGAGGCCAGGCTCATGACTACCGGACCTGCATCGCGATGTCCGGCACCGGCAGCGCCAGCAGGATCTCGGTGAGGATCACGTCCGCGCTCACCTCGTCGGCCAGCGCCTCATAGGACAGCACCAGCCGGTGCCGCAGGATGTCCAGGGCCAGGTCGGTCAAGTCCTGCGGCACCGCGTAGTCACGACCGCGGAGGAACGCCAGCGCACGAGCGGCCAGCACCAGGTTGATCGAGGCCCGGGGGCTCGCCCCATAGGTCACGTACCGGCTCAGCTTGTCCAGCCCGACGACTGCGGGCGTACGCGTCGCGGTCGTGACGCGGACCGCGTACTCGATCAGGGCCGGGTCGACGTAGACCTGATCGACCTGCTGCTGGAGCGCCACCAGGCGGGCGGGGTCGATGATGCTCTGGATCGCGGCGGCCGCCTTGAGCGCACGCTCGACGACCACGAACTCCTCGGTCGCGCTCGGATAGCCGACCAGCACCTTCATCATGAACCGGTCGACCTGCGCCTCCGGCAGCGGATACGTCCCGTCGGACTCGATCGGGTTCTGCGTCGCCATGACCAGGAACGGCTCCGGTACGCGATGCGTCTCGCGCCCGATCGTGACCTGCCGTTCCTGCATGACCTCCAGCAACGCGCTCTGCACCTTGGCCGGAGCCCGGTTGATCTCGTCCGCCAGCAGCAGGTTGGTGAAGACCGGGCCGAGCGACACCTGGAACTCGCCACTGTGCTGGTGGTAGATCCGGGTGCCGACGATGTCGGCCGGAACCAGGTCCGGAGTGAACTGGACCCGGTGGAACTGCCCGCCGATCGCCTCGGCCAGCGACTTGACCGCGAGGGTCTTCGCCAGACCGGGCACGCCCTCGACCAGGATGTGCCCCCGGGCCAGCAGCGCGACGACGAGTCGCTCCAGCAGGACGTCCTGGCCCACGATCGTCTTCTTGACCTCGTAGAAGACCTGTTCGACGAGGGTCGAGCCGGGCGCTGCGGAACCGTTGGGCTGCAAAGCTTCCTCCTGCCGTGGGACTGCTAGATCTGGGGCGGCCGCCCGCCACCGGCGCCGACGGCGGTACCGATGGGCACGGCGAAGCCGATGCCGATGAAGGTGCCGTCCTTGGTCGGATTGGCCAGCGCGACGACCACGCCCACCACTTGGCCGACGCCGTTCAGCAGCGGCCCGCCGGAACTGCCCGGATTGACCGCCGCGTCGAACTGGATGAGGCCCTTCAGCTCGGCCTCGCCTTGCCGGGTCAGCGACCGGTTGAGGCCGGAGACGACGCCGGTGGTCGTGCTCATGGTCAGCCCGAGCGGGTTGCCGATGGCGATCACGTCGTCGCCTACCGCCGCGCCGCCGCCGAGCACCGCCGGAACCACCACCGACGGCAGCTGGTCCGGCAGCAGCACGGCGATGTCGGTGGCGGCGTCGGACGCGGCGAGCTGCGCTTTCGCTTGCGTGCCGTCGGCGAAGACCACCTGAATCGCCGTGGCGCCGTCGACCACGTGCAGCGCGGTCAGGATGTTGCCGTCGGCGTTCACGACGACCCCGGTGCCGGAGGCGCTCCCCGATTTAGAGACCGAGGTGATGGAGACGACCGAGGGTGCGACCGCGGTGTAGACCTCGTTGACCGTCGGCGGAGCCGTCGCGCTCGGTGACGCCGACGGCCGGGCCACCGGTGTCTCGTCCCGGTCGGCCGCCCCCCACCGGTACGCGAGCACGGCGGTTCCCACCAGCGCCACGACCAGGATCGCAGCCGGCAGCGCTCTGCCGAGTCGCCCTCGCATCCTTCGAGACTAGATCGGCGACCTCAAAGCCCGGTAGGAGGCGGCTTTGCCAATTACAACGGCGGCTTACGGGCGATGATCATTCCACGGGGGATGTTCTCGCCCTCCTGCGTCTTGCGGCGTACTGTGACGTGCACGTCGAAACCGGTGCGCTCCAACGCTTTCGTCATCACCTCAGGCGAGCGGAAGTAGTAGTCCAGCGCGAAGGTGAGGCCGAACGCCTCGGTCCGCAGGACGTGCTCGTCGCGATCCATGAAGAAGAGCAGCAGCTGTCCGCCGGGCCGCAGCACCCGATGGAACTCCGCCAGCACGCCGGGCAGTTCACCGTCCGGGATGTGGATGATCGAGTACTGCGCCGCGATGCCCGCCAGCACGCCGTCCGCGATCGGCAGCGCCGTCATCGAAGCCTCGGTGAACGACAACTCCGGATAACGCTCGCGCGCGAACGCGAGCATGCCGGGCGACAGGTCGACCCCGAACACGTCGAGGCCGAGTTTGTGCAGGTCAGCCGTGCCGGTGCCGGTGCCGCAGCCGATGTCGGCGACCGGACCGGATCCGGCCGACCGCACGAGCTCGGCGAAGACCCCGAGCAGGGCCCGTTCGACCGGGATCCCGTCCAGCCCGTCGTGGAACTGCTCGGCGTATGCCGGAGCGATGGTGTCGTAGGCAGCGCGGGTGCTCTCCAGAAACGTCACCCGGCGAGCCTAGTGAAGACCCCCGACGGCATCATGTCCGGATGATCTCCGCCATCGTCGTACGCCCAGCCGAGCTCACCGACACCGACGACGTCCGCGCCATCGGCCTGGCCGCATGGCCGCCGACCTACACTCCGCTGACCGGGCCGGAGTACGTGGAGTGGGGCTTGGCGACGTGGTGGTCGGTGGAAGCCACCGCGCGCGGCATCGCCACGGGCAACGTCCTCGTCGCCGAAGTCGACGGGCGGATCGCCGGCATGGCCGGGCTCGGCGAAAAGGACGGCGTACCGGTGTTGTGGAAGCTGTACGTGCTGCCCGAAACGCAGGGCGCCGGAGTCGGCTCCGCCCTGATGGCGGCGGTGTTCGACCGCGTACGCGGCCAGGGAGCCGACCGGGTACGCCTGGAATACCTGGACGGCAACGATCGCGCGGCGGCGTTCTATCGCGCACAAGGGTTCCGTGAGATCGGCCGGACCACTGATCCCGACCATCCCGGCCTGCCGGACGACGTATGGATGGAGCGCGCCCTCTAACGGCGTCTCGTCAGGGCAACCGGATGGTGAGCACTCCGGCGAGGTCGATGTCGTCGGACCGGCCGCCGAAGCCGGACTCGGAGACCAGGCGCGCCCCGAGCACGGTGCTCCAGAAGGTGCGCGTCTCCGCTTCGGGCGTACGGTCGATCACCCAGCCACGCCGCGCGAGCACCCCGCTGAGATAGCGCTCGGCCTGCCGGAACAGGATCGCCAGGTTGTGCTGCGCGACCGGGCTCAGCTCCGGGCGGCGGCCGGCGATCGACATCGCCTGCACGGCGAGCGGCACGGTGGGCAGGGCCAACGCGGCTCGGGCCAGCACGATGCGGAACGTCTCGGGCGTGCGCTGGCGGCGGCCCAGCGGCTCCAGGCGGGCCGCGTCCCGCAGCAGCAGGAGGAAGGCGGCGTGCACGAACAGGCCGTCCTTCGAGGTGAAGTAGTAGGTGATCTGGTTCGGGTGGGCGCCGGCCGCCGCCGCGATCTCGGCCACGCTCACGGTGTCTCCCCCGCGGGCGGCGAACAGCTCGGCGGCCCGTTCCAAGATCTGCGCCCGGGTACGCCGGCCTCGGGCTCTGGGCGGTTCGCCGACCTCGGGCGGCCTGTTCGCGGTGGACATGCCATAGTTGTATGCGATACAACTATGGCGACGCAACCACAACTCTCGGACGCGACACCACGGTCGGAGGACACCACGATGAACGCACCGGACGTCGTCGTCACCGGGCTCGGCGCGACCACACCGCTGGCCGGAGACGTCGAAGGACTCTGGGCGGGCCTGCTCGCCGGGCGGTCCGGCGTACGCCGCATCGACGACCTGCTCGAAGGCGCGCCCTTCGGCGATGAGATGCCGACTCGCATCGCCGCGCCGATGGCGGTGTCCCCCGACGGAGTCCTGCCACGCGTGCAGGCCCGCCGGATGGACCGCTGTCAGCAGGCCGCCCTGGTCGCGTCCCAGCAGGCCTGGGCGGACGCGGGCAAGCCCGAGGTCGACCCGGTACGCCTCGCCGTCGTGTTCGGCACCGGCATCGGCGGCGTCGGCACCCTCCTCGGCATGGACGACCTGCTGGAGGAGAAGGGTCCGGGCCGGATCTCGCCGTTGACCGTTCCCATGCTGATGCCCAACGGTCCCGCCGCCTGGGTGAGCCTGGAGTACGCCGCCCGCGCCGGCGTCTACACGACCGTGTCCGCCTGCGCCTCCGGGGCCGAGGCGCTCGCCCTGGGCGCCCGGTTGATCCGCGAGGACGAGGCCGACGTCGTGATCGCCGGCGGCGCCGAGGCGGCCATCAACCCCTTGACCATCGCCGGGTTCGCCCAGGCGCGTACCCTCTCGAAACGCAACGACGACCCCGCACGGGCCTCGCGCCCGTTCGACGTGGGCCGGGACGGGTTCGTGCTGGGTGAGGGCGCGGGCGCGATGATCCTGGAGCGGGCCGACTTCGCCGCGGCGCGCGGCGCTCGCGTGCTGGGCCGCCTGGCCGGGTTCGGCATCACCGCCGACGCGCACCACATCACCGGCCCCGACCCGACCGGTGCGGGCCAGATCCGCGCGATCCGCAAGGCGGTCCGCGACGGCGGCCTGGAGCCGTCTGATGTGGACCACGTGAACTGTCACGCCACGTCGACCGTGGTCGGCGACGTCTACGAGGCGGTCGCGATCCGGGAGGCGCTCGGCGACCGGCCGGTGCTCACCGCCCCGAAGTCCAGCCTGGGCCACCTGGTCGGCGCGGCGGGCGCGGTCGAGGCGATCATCACGCTGCTGTCGGTCAAGCACGGGCTGATCCCCGCGACGCTCAACCTCGAGGAGAAGGCGGCCGACGTCGACCTGGACATCGTGACCGGTACGCCGCGGGAGACGCCCGTGCGGGCGGCGATCTGCAACTCGTTCGGCTTCGGCGGCCAGAACGTGTCGCTGCTGTTCACCCCGGCGTGACGGCTGGTCAGCTCGCGTGACGGCTGGTCAG
>JABFYB010000097.1 GCA_013361475.1 Hamadaea sp. | reverse complement strand
CTACCAGGCGAAGTGCTCGAGGTGGACCCGGTCCGGCGCGACCCCGGCCTCGGCCGCCGTCCGCCGCACCCGAGCCGTCCAGTCGTCCGGACCGCAGATGTAGAGGTGCTGACCGCGCAGGTCCGGGACGATGCGTCGCAGCGCGGCCAAGTCACCGGCTCGGCCGCCGCTCTCGGCGTACCCCTGAGGCAACCAGGAATCCTGGGCGCGCGGGCCGAGGAGTGTGACGACGCGGACCCCGCGACGCGCGGCGAGCCACTCGATCTCGGACCGGAAGGCGATCTCCGCCGCGGTCCGTGCGCGATAGACGAGCGTCGCCTCGCCGTCGCGATACGGCAGGTCCCACAGCAGCGCGAGGAGCGGCGTGATGCCGATGCCGCAGGCGATCATCGTGACCGGGCCACCGTGGTACGCCTCGCCGGTGAGCCGGCCGTAGGGACCCTCGACCAGTACTCGGGTCCCGGGCCGCAGGGTGGCGACGCGCGCGCTGCCGTCCCCGAGATCCTTGACCGTGATCCGCAGCAGATCCCTGCGCGGCGGCCCCGACAACGAGTACGGATGCGCCCGCGACCAGCCGGGACCGTCGAGGAACCGCCACTGGAAGAACTGCCCGGCCCGCACCGGCAGCCGATCCAGCGAACGGCCCTTGAGATAGACCGAGGTGAGCCCCGGCCCTTCCGGGACGACCTCGGCGACTTCCAGCCGATGCCGCGCGGTACGCCTGGCCGGAAGCCCGACGCGGAAGACCAGGATCGCCGCGGCCGTCGCTGCCCACAACGTCCACCAGTAGACCCGAGCGACCGGCGAGGCGAGGAAGTCGGCGCCGGTCCACAACTGATGTGGCAACGCCAGCCCCACCCCCAGGTATGCATAGAGGTGCAGCAGGTGCCACGACTCGTAGCGCAGTCGCCGCCGCGCCGCCTTGATCGACGTCACCACGACCATGACGATCGCCGCCGCGCCCGCCACCGCCAGCAGCATCCCGGGATAGGTCGTGACGAGGTCCCAGAACGTGTGCAGGACGTTGTCGTGCACCGGCCCGGCGTAGCCGAGCGTGATGAGCACGATGTGCGCCAGCATGAGGTGGAACGAGGTGAACCCGACCCAGCGATGCCAGCGCGCCAGCTGGTCCTGCCCGAAAGCCCGTTCGACCCACGGAATCCGGGCCAGCAGCAGCACCTGCAGCAGCATCAGGTCCGAGGCGACCAGCCCGCTCAGCCGCCCGATCGCCGCGACCGCGCCCCAGCCGCCCCCGGCGACCTCCTGTACGCCGCCCTGCGCGACCCACAGCGCTACGACGACGATCACGGTCGACCCGGCCGCGAATCCCGCCACGTCGGCCCACCAGCGCTTCATCTTCACGCCGTCGACGATCCCGGAGCCGCGTATGCGCCCGCTAAGGGATAGCTGTGCCCAGCCTGTGAGCCGGGCACAGCGTCCGCGCTATTTGGTGATGGAGCCGGTCAGGCCGGCCTGGATCTGGCGGTTGAAGACGAGGTAGGTCACCAGGATCGGCAGCATCGCCAGCGTCATGCCGGCGAACAGCCGAGCCCAGTCGGTCTCGTACTTCGAGTTGTTCACGAGGTTCAGCAGGCCCTGGGTCAGGACGAACTTGCCCTCCTCGAAACCGCTCTGCGGCTTCATGAGCAGGTTGGGCAGGATGAACTGGTTCCACTGGCCGATGATGTTGAACAGGCCGATGCTGACCAGGCCCGGCTTGGCCATCGGCAGCATCACGCGGAAGAACAGCGTCGTGTGGCTAGCCCCGTCGATCAGGCCCGCCTCGGCGACGTCGGTCGACAGCGTACGGAAGAACGAGTGCAGGAAGAACACCGTGAACGGCAACGAGTACGCGATGTAGACCAGGATCAGCCCGCCGTAGGTGTTCAGGCCGATGACGCTGGACAGGCCGAGCATCGCGGCCAGGTTCTGCACCGTCTTGTAGAGCGGGATCAGGCCGAGGAAGATCGGCATGACCAGCCCGGTGAAGAACAGGTAGTAGACGATCCGGTTGCCGGGAAAGCGATACCGGGCCAGGACGTAGGCCACCATCGCGCCGAGCAGCATGCTCAGCGTCACGCTGAAGGCCATCACGACGATGGTGTTGAAGAAGTACTCGCCGATGTGCCCCTTCGTCCAGGCCCGGCCGAACGCGCCGAGGTGCCAGGAACTCGGCAGGCTCAGCGGCTGGTGCAGGATCTCGTCGTCGGACCGGAACGACTGGATCGTCGCCCAGATCAGCGGTACGCCGACCATGAGACCCCACACGGCGAGGAACACGTGGGAGAACCCGGTCAGCAGGCGGCCCTCGCGCTTGCTCCGCTCCGGCGGCGCCACCGGCGCGGGCGCGGTCGGCAGCGCGTGTTTCGAGGTTGTCGTCGTCATCTGCGGCCGCCCTAGAACTCGATCTTTTCCCGGCGCGTGATCCGCAGCTGGATCAGCGCGAAGATGAAGGTGAACGCCGCCATCGCGACCGCCATCGCGCAGGCGTACCCGAACTTGTCGTACCGGCTGCTGCCGAAGGCGGTGTGGTAGATCCACGAACTCATCACGTGGCTGGCCCCGGTCGCCTGCATGCTCGGCGGCGCGATCGCGTACGCGAGGAGGAAGAAGTCCAGCGCGGCGATGCCCAGGTAGACCCAGGCCACCGAGATCTGCTCCCACAGCAGGGGCAGCGTGATGCGGAAGAAGGTCTGTCCCCGGGTGGAGCCGTCGAGCAGCGCGGCCTCGAAGATGTCCTTCGGGATGGACTGCATGCCGGCCGAGAAGAGCACGAGGTAGAACCCGACGCCGCCCCAGACGGCGATGGCGATGAGACACCAGAGGACGACGGGCGCGTCCAGGACGGTGTCGCCGAACGGGATGCTGGGCAGCAGCCACGAGTTCGTCTCGCCGAGGAACAGCAGCGGATGCTGGGGATCCACGATGCCGACCTTCGCCAGCAGCGCGTTGAGGAAGCCGGTGTCGGTGGAGCTCTCGAAGACGCGGCTCCACAGGATGGCCACGATCGCGATCGACAGCAGCTGCGGGAAGAAGAAGATGGTCTTGTAGAGGCCGGATCCGGCCACTCCGCGTACGCCCGCCTTGTCCCCGCGCCCGCCGACGTTGAGCATGAACGCGAAGAACAGCGCCAGCAGGATGGTGACGATCGGATAGACCACGAGGATCACGGCGTTGTGATAGAGCGACCGCAGGAAGGTCTCGTCTTTGAGCAGATCGGCGTAGTTGCCGAAGCCGGCGTACGGCACCTCCGGCGTGAAGCCGTTCCAGTCCGTCAGCGAGTAGCCGATGGTCTGGAGGTACGGCCAGATCACATAGACCACGTACAGCAGCACGGGGAAGAACAGGAAGCCCACGATGAAGCGGGCTCTGCCGTGGTTCATGGCGAATCCTTAGGTCGGGTCTGCTGTGGGCTGGATCAGGGTTCCGGGTCGAATCTTGGGTCAAGATTCGACCCGGAACCCTGATCCAGCCGATGAACTAAGCCGTGCGCTTCGGCTGCTTCTTGATGTTCGGGTCGGCCGCGATCTTGTCGGCCGCCTTCTGCATCGCCGTGGTGAACTCGGCGGTGCCGCCCTTGCCCGACATCAGGTTGGTGATCGCACCTTCCAGCGCGGTGTAGAGGTCCTTGTACCAGCCGTCGAAGCGGACGCTGACCACGTTGCCGTTGGCGGCGGCCAGGACCTTGTTCGCCGAGACGAACTGCGACGAACCGGTGAGGCCGTCCGCCGCGCCCTTGACGACCGGCAGCGACTTGGTCAGCTCGGCGAACTTGCGGGCGCCGGCCTTCGACAGCATGATCCGCAGGAACTCCAGGCCACCGGCCGGGTTCTTGCCGGTCTTCGGGACGATCCAGCCCTCACCGGCGGCCGCGCGGACGGTGCCGTAGGGGCTCTTGTCCGAGGCCGTCAGGCTCCACTGCGCGCTGACCTCGAGCTTGGTGTCCGGCCGCAAGGTCTTGGCCATCTCACCCTCGAGCCAGGTGCCGCAGGGGATGAACAGCGCCTTGCGGTCGATGACCGCCTGCTGGGTGGTGGTGTGGTCGAGGGCGGCGGCGCCGGCCTGGACGTAGCCCTTGCCCAGCATCTCGTGGATGTGGTCGATGACGGTCTTCACCGCGTCGGACTGCCAGGCGCCCGGCTCCAGGTTGTCGATCGCGAAGATCGCCTCCTTGCCGCCCACCTTCCAGATCCAGTCGGTGATGACGTTGTACATGTACCACGGGTACTTGCCCTGGTGGGTGAAGGCGGCGATGCCCTCCTTCTTGGCGTTCTCGGCCAGCGCCAGGAACTCCTCCCACGTGGTCGGCACCTTCCAGCCCTTGGAGTCGAACAGGGTCTGGTCGTGGAAGAAGCCGTACACCGTGTAGGCGGCGTTCAGCGTGTAGGGCTTGTCGTTGAACAGGCCCGCCTCGATGGTGCCGGCCAGCAGGGTGTCGCGGATCTTCACGTTCGGGTCGTCGATGCTCGGCGCGTCGTACAGCTCGGTGAGGTCGGTGAGCTGGTCGACGATGGTCGCGAGGTCGAGCGTCTTCGGCGACGAGTTGTTGATGACGTCCGGCGCCGTGTTCCCCGTGAACCGGGGCTGCATGTCGGTCAGGATCTCCTTGGACCAGGTGATGCCGACCTTGGAGCCGCTGTACTTCTGCTCGTACAGCGACGCGTAGCCCTTCGCGTACTCCTGGCCGAAGCCGCCGTCGAAGACGACCGCGTCGACGTTCTTCTTGGCGTCGACGCCGAAGGGGTTGTCCTTCGTCTTGCCGGTGGTGCCGCTGCCGGTGTCACCGGAGGTGTCGCTGGAGGCGCAGGCCGCGAGGAACCCGGCGGCCGGCGTCGCCAGCAGACCCGCGGCCGCGGCACGGCGCAGCACCGTGCGGCGGCTCAGGCTGGTGTGGGACATGATGTCTCCTCAGTAAGGGATTCGTTGGTGGGGGTTCCCGGCTCGGCAGGCCGCCGCGCCGAAGCTTCTACGAGGGAGGTCTTCATTCGGCGACCTCCTTGATCCGATGGGCCTCCACCGCACGCGCCGTACGCTGAAAGGCCGCGTGCGAGCGCTCATGCGTGCGCTG
>JABFYB010000223.1 GCA_013361475.1 Hamadaea sp. | reverse complement strand
CCGGGCCGGTCGCGAACGCGGGCGGGCGCCGCGTCGACGGCCTGGATCGCGCGCTCGACCAGGTGCGGGCGGCATGCCACCGGATGCTTGGGGGTAATTGACCGGGCATGAGCGGATATGAGCGCGAGTACGAGCCGCGCAGCGGCGACGGATCGATCGCCGCCGAGGACGACGCCACGCTGCGCGAGCCGCACGACGAGGGGATCGACGATCCCGACGTCGAGCAGCTACGCGGCTACAACCCGAACCCGGAGACCCTCGAGGAGGATCTCCCCGACGCCGAGCAGGAGTGAGGCCGACTCAGCGGAGCGCGGGCAGCAGCTCGCGCTCCGCGGTCTCCAGGAAGGCGGCCTGGTTCTCCCCGCCGACCTGCACCACGGCGACGTGGGTGTAGCCGGCGTCGAAGTACTTGCGAACCGCCTCGACGTGCTTGGCCACGTCGGGGCCGCAGGTGACTTCCTGAGCGACCTGGTCGATGGTTGCCGACTTCGTGGCAGACGCGAACGAGCGCGGACCGGGCAGCTCGGCGTTGACCGGCCAGCCGAGACCCGACCAGCGGAACTGCTCGTACGCGATCTTCCGGCAGGCGTCCTCGTCCGGGCCCCAGCAGATCGGGACCTGCCCGTACTTCGGCTTCCCCGGACCGGCCGCGGCGTCGAAGGCGGCCACCAGGTCGGCCTTCGGCTCGGTGGCGACCAGGACGTCGGCGTACCGGGCGGCGAGGTCGATCGAGTCCGGACCGGAGACCGCCACCCCGATCGGCACCGGCAGGTCCGGCACGTCCCAGAGCTGCGCCTCCGGCACCTCGAAATAATTCCCCGAATAGTGCAGTACGCCACCCGACAGCAGCGCGTGGATGATCTCCAGGGCCTCCTCGAACATGGCGTGCCGTTCGATGACGTGCGGCCACGCTCCGACGACGTGCTCGTTGAGGTTCTCCCCCGCGCCCAGCCCGAGAATGAAGCGGCCCTCCGACAGCAGCGAGACCGTCGCCGCCTTCTGCGCCACCACCGCCGGGTGATAGCGCCGGATCGGGCAGGTCACGTAGGACATCAGGCCCATCCGGTCGGTGGCGTACGCGACGGCTCCCAGAACCGCCCAGGCGTACGGCGAATGCCCCTGTTCGGACAGCCAGGGGTAGTAGTGGTCGGAGCAGACGGCGTAGTCGAAACCGGCTCGCTCGGCGGCCACCGCGTCGTCGACGAGTTGGCGGGGCGAACTCTGCTCGCCCATCAAGGTGTATCCGATCTCCGGCATGACGGGCTCTTACCCCGGCCCTTCGGAGTCAAGCGGGCTCAGGGCCGCAGGATCAGCCGGATCGGATTGCCTTCCTTCCGCTGCAGCCGCTCGACCGCCTGCTCCGCCTGGGCGAGCGGCACGACGTCGCTGATCGAGCGCGCGAAGTCGATCCGATACAGGCGGACCAGGTCGACCAGTTGGCGTACGTGCTCGTCGGTCGAGCCGTAGTGGCCGAGGATCTGCTGCCCGAGGTAGCTGAACCGGGTGCCGTCGCTGATGGTCAGGGGCTTGTCGGTCAGCCCGACCAGGGTCAGCCGGCCGTCCTTGCCCAGGCACTTGGCCGCCTGCTCCCGCACCGGCGGCACACCGGCGAAGTCGAACGCCCGCGCCAGCCCGGCCCCGCCGGTGGCCAGCCCGACCTGCCGGCGGACGTCCGGATCGCCCGGGTCGAGAGCCAGGTCGGCGCCGAACTCGACGGCCCGCTCCCGCGCCGGGGCCAGCGGATCGAAGGCGATGATCGGGGCGGCCCCGATGAGCCGCAGCAACTGGACGGCGTGCGCGCCGAGGCCGCCGACGCCCCACACCCCGACCGGAACCGCCGGCGGCGTCTGCGCGGTCGTCGTGATCGCCGCCCACGGGGTCGACACCGCGTCCGGGATGATCGACGCCTGCTCGAACGAGAGATCGTCGGGGATCGCCACCAGGGTGGACTCGGTCGCGAGCGCGTACTCGGCCCAGCCGCCGTCGTAGTCCACGCCACGGGTCCAGACCTGACCACCGCGTTCCTCACCCGCCTGGAGCAGCACCCGCTGGCCGGGTCGCCAGGCGGTCACACCGGGACCCGGCTCGGCCACCACCCCGGCCACCTCGTGGCCCAGGGTGACGACACCGCCCTCGAGATAGAGCGGCGTCAGACCACCCTCGATCAGGTGCACGTCGGACAGACACACCCCGGCCGCCTCGACCTTGACGAGCACCTCGCCCGGCCCCGGCTGCGGCGTCGGCACATCCTCCACCGTGAACTTCCGCGACCTCACGTCCAGCCGTCCGGCCAGCATCGCCCCACCCGCCCTCGGTTGTCGGACCTACCGCCCTCCCGTCAGCCTAGGCATGACCGGCCGGTCAGATGGTGGGGCCGCCGAAATCGCTGCCGTAGCCCGCGTGCTGCGCCGTCTGGTCGGTGCCACCCTGGCCCTGGCCGCGGATCGTCCCCTTGCCGCGTTTGCTCCGCTCCTTGGCCAGCCCCTTGAGCGCGGCCTGGGCGTCGGTCGCCTGCGCCGCCCGGCGGCGGCGGGCGGCGATCACCCAGCCCGCCAGCGCGACGACCACGGCCGCGCCGGCGATCAACAGCCAGATCATGGATCGAGCCTAGAACTCATGACCCTCCATTGCGACGGTTGCGCCACCAGTTCTTCGTCTTGGCGACGACGGCCACCACGACGACCACTCCGCCGAGGATCGGATCGTGCCCGGCCTTGAGATCCTTGACGATCGCGTCGGAGCCGCGGGCGGTCGAGGAGCGTACCTCGCTCTGGTGCTGGCGCTCGTCGGCCAGCGTGATGCGGATGTTCTCCCGCTCCGGCGCACCGTGGTCGAGGCCGTCCCAGCCGTCCTCGTCCGGGCCTCGGTTCGGGCGGCACGTGCACGCCGACGGGTCCCGGCCGGGCAGGGCGCTCGGGCCGTGGACGGGGCAGGAGCCGTTGTTGTTGTGGACCAGGACCGGCGTGGCCCCGGCGATGACGTAATAGGTGTGGACTTCGGCGACCGTGAGGTCGCGCATATCGGCCAGGCCCGTCCAGGTCTTGACCGCCACGACGATCTGAGTGGTACGCCCGGCGACGTCGCGCAGGCGGTCGCCCGGCTTCAGGGCCGACGCGTCGACCCAGTCCTTCGCGGTGACGCTCCAGAACGGGTGGTGCTGCGTCGTGTGCACAGTGGACGCCTTGCCGGACTTAGTGTCCCGCAGGACCACGTCGGCCAGGTCCGAGTCCTGGTTCTTGTGCAGCAGCGTCACTTCGCGGGCGGTGTTCTCCCCCGTCGCCGGGTCGGTGGCGAGCACCTTGTCGCCGACCTTGACATCCTTGATCGCCTTCGTCGATCCGTCGGCCATCACCACTCGCGTACCGGGTTGGAAGCTGTGACAGGTGCTTCCCGCCCGGCCACCGGCCGCGCCGGTGACCGCGCCGATGCCGCCGGAGATCGCGACGCCGGTCCAGTTGACCCGGCCGGTGGTGGCCAGCTGTGAGGCGGTGTCGCTGACCGCGCCGCCGGCGAACCCGGCGACCATCCGGCCGCCGACCTTGGCCGCGAAGCCGCCCATGGCCCCGGCGACCTTGCCGGCAACCAGGCCGCCGACGCCACCGGTGACGACGCCGATGCCGCCTTGCACCGCGCCTTGGCCCAGCGAGCCGAGCGCGTCCTTGAACCCGTGGATGTTGCCCTGGGCCGCGTCCTTACCGAGGTTGATCAACGCGGCCGCGCCGATGGCACAGGCGGCGGCTCCCGCCCCGGCGGTGACCGCCGTACACGCGATGCCGGCCGCCACTCCGGCGACGATCGCGCCGATCTGGATCAGGGTGTCCTTGTGCTCCTTCACCCACTTCGCGGTGGCGTGATAGGCGTCCTTGACCTTGTTGGCCACCTGTTTAACGGTCTTGGTGACCTTGTTGACGATCCGCTGACCGGCCTGCTTGATCCGGTGATAGGTGTTCTTGACCTTGCTCTTGATGTGGTTGATCGTCTTGGCCACCGTGTGCTTCACCCGGTGGTAGGTGTGCTTGACCCAGTTGACGGCCTTCTTGTACTTCTTCTTGACGTAGTGCACCGCTCGATGAACGGTGTGCTTGATCGCGCGGGTCACCCGGTGCACGGCCTTGCGAACCTTGTGCACCGCCTTCTTGACGTGGTGCACGACCTTCTTCGCGACATGGGTCGCCGCGTGCCAGCTCGACCGGGCGTAATAGGAGGCGTAGCTCCAGGCCGACGAGTGGGTGACCTTGTGGACGACCTTCTTGACGGCCTTCTTGACCGCCTTGAACGGGTTCCAGCCCCAGTGGCCGGTCGAGTCCGTCGTCTGCAGCGGGTTGCCGTCGCCGTACTGGTAGTGGTTGGCGTCGATGGAGTCCGGGATCGGGTCGTTGTCGGCGGTGTCCCGGTTGTCGAACTGCCCGGTCGCCGGGTTGTACCAGCGCGCGTGCATGTTCACCCGGTTGGCGACGCTGTCGGTCCACTCCGACTGGTAGCCCAGGTTGCCGACCTTGCCCACGTTCGCCGTCACCGTGCCGAACGGGTCATACGTCGTCGACCCGGCAAGCGTCGCCCCGGTCGAGGTGAACTGCCCGACCAGATCGGTGTGCAGATCAGCCCAGGCGAACACCCCGGTCCCGGAGGTTGGTTTGACGCCCAGGACGTCGCCGTCGGGATCACGGCTGTAGGTCGCCGTGCCGTCCCCGGCCACATCATTGTCCTGACCCGAATAGGTCAACGTCGTCGACCCGGCGGTCAGCACCCGGCCCAGACTGTCGTAGGTGTACGCCTCCGCGCCGATCGAGATCTGCTGCCCGTACGCGTCACTGGACAGGTTCTGCGTCGTCGACCCGGTGACGGTCGACTTCAACGTCCCCCGAGCGGTGTAGGTGTAGGTAGTCGACCCGTCCCCGACCAGCTGATCACGCTCGTCGTAGACCATCACCTTCGCACCGAGCTGCGTACGGTTACCCGCCGCGTCATACGCGTACGTCGTGGTGGTGGTGCCGTTGTTCCACGAGGTCAGCCGACCGGCCCAGTCATAGCCGTAGGTGTGCGCCGCCGACCCGGCGAACCCGGTCGTCGTCTTC
>JABFYB010000352.1 GCA_013361475.1 Hamadaea sp. | reverse complement strand
GCGCCAATGCTGGGAGCAATGGCTCCAGGACTGGTTGCAGAACGTGATTGTCGAGCAGGCGTATCCGCGCGGTGTAGCCGTCGGGCCGGGCGTCGGCCAGCTCGTCCAGAATCTCGGCGATCCAGCCGCCGACGGTCTGCCGTGCTGTTTCTCGGAGCGCGTCGACCTGGTCGAAGAAGGCGTCGACCGGGGCGTGCACCTTGGGGTGGCGGTTCTCCCGCAGCACGAGGTTGGTGGCGGCGAGGAAAGACTGCCAGCGCTGGGGGCCGAAGACTTCGCGGCCGGAGCGGCACAGCTCGGTCGCGTGGCTCGCGAGGCGGGGGTCGGGGCGCAGACCCAGGCTCGCCGTGTCGGCGAAGTCGCCGAGGAAGATGTCGAGGACTCGGCCGATGATGAAGCAGGACTTGTGGGTCAGGTGCACGCGAGCCCGGCCGTGCACGGGGCCCGCCGGGCCGAGGAACGCGGCGAGACCGGAGCCGTTCGTGCTGCGGATCAGATGGCCGGCCTTGAACTCGTGACGATGCCGTTCGGCTCGGCCGCGTAGCAGCCGGACGCACTCCTCGGCGTCCTCGACGGACAGCCGGACGCTCGCGTACGCGATGAGGTCGGAATTCGCCGCGGCGAAGTTGCTACCTTCCCAGCCCGACTCGTCGCAGGCGATCTCCAGGGCAGGGTTCGATGTCATGTCTGTGGTGGTCAAGATGTCTCCTGGTGCTCCAACGGATACGTCGACGGGTGATCACAGGTCGACGCCCACGTGCACGGAGCTGCCAGAAGTAGCCATAAGCCCATGGTGCCCGGATCGACGGGATTCCGCCATGCCTTTTCGCGCCATGCCCTTTTCGCCGGGCTCTCCCGCGGCTTGCATCCGGTACCCGGGTACGGGTTTACCGTCAGAAGATGAACGAGACCCCTGCCGAGCTGGGCTGGGTGCCGGACGCGTGCACCTTGCCGACCGCCGAGCAGCCGCTGCGCGTGGCCGAGTTCGACGCGTTGTTCGCCGCCTCGCTGCGCCATGCGGACCGCCGCACGCCGACGCGTCTGCGCCTCACCTTGGGCAGTAGCACCGAACCAGCGGACGCCAGCCCGTCCGACGCCGGCCCGGCCAATGCAAGCCCAGCCGACGCCAGCCCAGCCGACGCCAGCCCAGCCAGCGCCGGCCCGGCCGACACCAGCCCAGCTGACACCAGCCCAGCCGACGTCAGCCTGGCGGACGCCGTACGCGACCTCGCCGCCCGCGAGACGCAATGCTGTTCGTTCTTCACCTTCACTGTCGCCACGCCCGAGCCGGGTGTCGTACGCCTCGACGTCGAGGTCCCCAGCGGCCACGTCGACGTGCTCGACGCGCTCGAAGCGCGGGCGGCGGCCGTTGGGAGCCGAGCGTGAATCCGCTTCGCAGTGGCGAACTCGCCGAGGCGGCCGGCGTGAACCCGCAGACTCTCCGGTACTACGAACGCCGGGGGCTGTTGGCCGAACCGAGTCGCAGTCCCGGCGGTCACCGGCTCTACCCGCCCGAAGCGCTGACCGCCCTGCGCGTCATCAAAACCGCGCAACGCCTGGGCTTCACCCTTACCGAGGTCGCCGACCTCGTCGACCTCGGTACTCACCGGCACCGGCAGCGGGCGGACGCCGGTCTGCAGCGCCGGGCGTCGGCCAAGCTCGCCGAGATCGAGGCGAAGATCGCCGACCTCCAGGTCGTCGCGGCCAGCCTGCGTACTGCGCTCGACGCGGGCTGCGACGACCTGGCCGCCTGCGCCACCACCGAGCGCTGCCCGCTGCCGTTCGCCGACCTCGGCCGCCGGGCTTCCGGCTGAACCTCTGATTTGACAGATGGCTAATTAGGGAGCACTCTAAACAACGTTGGTTTGAGGAACTTCTAAACAGCTCGGCCGGCGCGCCGGGAAGGGGACCCTATGAGCACCACGACATCGCACCCGATAGCCGTGATCGGCGCCGGTCCGGTCGGCCTGGCGGCCGCCGCTCAGGCGGCGACCCGGGGACTGGACTTCGTCGTCCTCGAAGCCGGTGACACCGTCGCCGCCTCGATCGGAGAATGGGCGCATGTGCGGCTGTTCTCTCCGTGGCGCTTCGACACCGACCCGGCCGCCCGCACGCTCCTCGAGGCCAGCGGCTGGGCCGCGCCCAATCCGGACGAGTTGCCCACCGGCGCCGAGCTGATCGCCGGCTATCTCGCGCCGCTCGCCGCTCACCCGGCGATCGCGCCGCACATCCGGTTCGGCGCGACGGTCGCGGCCGTCACCCGGCAAGGCTTCGACAAGGTACGCACGACCGCCCGCGAGACGTCGCCCTTTCTGATCCGGCTGGCCGACGGCACCGAGCTGACGGCGTCGGCGGTGATCGACGCGTCCGGGACGTGGCGTACGCCGAATCCGTTGGGCGGTAACGGAATTCCGGCGCACGGCGAGGCCACGGCGTACGCCGGAGGCCGGGTGTTCGACGGGATGCCGGATGTCCTGGGCCGGCTGCGGAGCGAGTTCGCGGGGAAGTCCGTCGCCGTCGTCGGCGCCGGGCACTCCGCGACCGGCACCCTCCTGGCGCTGGCCGAGCTGGCGGCGACCGAGCCGGGTACCACCGTGGAGTGGGTGCTGCGTACGCCGAACCCGTCGCGGGCCTACGGCGGCGGCGACGCGGACGCGCTCCCCGCCCGGGGCGCGATCGGTACGCGCGTCAAGGCGCTGGTCGCGGCGGGCAAGGTGACCGTGCACACCGGATTCCTCGTCGAGGAGGTCACCGGCCGGGGTCTCGTCTCCGCCGACGGGCGAAAGATCGACGCGGCCGTCATCGTCAACTCCACCGGTGCTCGCCCGGATCACACCGCGGCGTCCGAGCTGCGCCTCGACCTCGACCCGATCCTCGGCTCCACGCGTACGCTCGCCCCGCTGATCGACCCGAACAAGCACTCCTGCGGCACGGTTCCGCCGCACGGCGTCGACGAGCTCGCCCACCCCGAACCCGGGTTCTACGTCATCGGCGCCAAGTCCTACGGTCGCGCGCCGACGTTCCTCCTGGCGACCGGGTACGAGCAGGCACGATCCGTGGTCGCGGCGCTGGCCGGAGACTGGGCGGCCGCCCGGGACGTGCACCTCGAACTGCCCGAGACCGGCGTCTGCAGCTCCAGCGCCGCCCTCGGCGAGGACGACGGCGCGAGCTGCTGCGGCAGTTCGACCGCCTCAGCGACGATCGACATAACGCGTGGCCTCGCCACGGGAATCAGCGGTGGCCTGGCGACGCTGCCGCTCGTCCAGACGTCCGCAACGGCCGGCGCGACGGCCGGCGGGTGCTGCGGCTAGCCCGCACTGGCAGAGCAGTTAGACATCTGTCAAACTAGAGCCATGTCGAAACAGCTGCTACCGATGATCGAGATCGCCGACGACGGCACGTGCTGCGCGCCTCTGGCCGCGCAGGCCGTCGACGCGACCGCCGCCGCCGAGCTGGCTCCGGCGTTCAAGGCGCTCGGCGATCCGGTCCGGCTGCAGTTGATGTCGATGATCGCGTCGGCGGCCGGCGGTGAGATCTGCGTCTGCGACCTCACCCCGGCCTTCGAGCTGTCCGGCCCGACGATCTCGCACCACCTCAAGACGCTCCGGGAAGCCGGGCTCGTCTCGGCCGACCGCCGGGGCACCTGGGTCTACTACCGGGCCGAGCGCGCGAAGCTCGGAGCCCTGTCGGCTCTGCTCGACGTCGCCTGAGAAGCCGCACCGATGACCAGTCGACCCAGTGTCCTGTTCGTCTGCGTACACAACGCCGGTCGTTCGCAGATGGCGGCGGGCTTTCTGCGTACGCTGGCCGGGGACGCCGTCGAAGTCCGGTCCGCCGGGTCCGCTCCCGCGGGCGAGATCAATCCCGTCGCGGTGCGGGCGATGGCCGAAGTCGGCATCGACATCACCGATCAGCGGCCGAGGATCCTCACGCCCGAAGACTCCGAGGCGTCCTCGGTGGTGATCACCATGGGCTGCGGGGATGTCTGCCCATACTTCCCCGGCCAACGACATGAGGACTGGGTCCTCGACGACCCCGCCGGGCAGGGCATCGACGCCGTCCGGGTCATCCGCGACGACATCCGCGACCGGGTCGAGCAGCTGATCGGCGAGCTGCCCCTCACACGGTGACGAGCACGTGGGTCCAGATCGCCGTCTCGGTGAAGCCCAGTTTCGTGTTCACGGCGATCATCGCCGTATTCGTGGCGTCGTTGCTGGTGGAGACGGTGGTGACCGTCGGATGGTCGGCGACGAGGAGGCGGAGCGACTCGTACTTCACGGCGTGGGCGAGGCCTCGGTTGCGGTGCTCGGCGAGCACGGCGGTGTCATCGACCTTGGCCTGAGTGCCGGCCACGCGGAGATCGGTGAAGCCCGCCACCGTCCCATCGGCGGTGAGGGCGGCGGTGACCCGCACTTCGTTGCCCCGCTCAGCGGCTGCTTGCTCGACTTCGCGGAGGCGGTCGGGCGTCCACAGATCGGGGGCGATCGCGGCGTCGCGGGGCGCGTCGTTGATCGCCGCTCGGGCGCGGACGAAGGAGTCGAGCAGGTCGTCCGGAGCGCCGCCGATCCACGATCGCAGGTGGTAGCCGTCCGGGAGGTCGCGGCGCAGGTCCGGGTCCAGCGGCGGGCGCCAGACGCTGCGGCGGCTGCGATTGGACTCGCGCCCGCCAAGGGCGGCGACGAAGGCGCGGCCGGGCTCGGTGAGCACCGAACCGGCCACCGTACGGCAGCCGTTGCTCTCGGCGTACCCCTTGATGAGCCGGAACAACGCGCGGCCGTGACCCTGGCGGCGGTGCTCGGGCGCGACGGTCAGGTCCGAGACCCAGACGGTGCTCGTGGAGCGGAGGACCGCCCAGGCGAACGCCACGATGTGGCCGGTGGGGGCGCGATGGGCCCAGGCGGCGGGGAGTTCCGAGGGCGGCAGGCAGCTGAGCCGGGCGCGGTAGTCGGCCTCGGTGGTGATGGACTCGGCCGGCGCCGCCTGGGTGCGATGGTCCGCGTGCAGCCGGTAGATGTCCGCCCAGTCGTCGTCGGTGCCGGTCGTCAGATCGAAGGGCGTCATAGGCGCCAAGCGTAGGGACGCGGGCCTCGCCGCGCCAGGGATTTCGGGGCGTCCTCAGTGGAACGCGCCGACGCGGTGGGAAGGAGAGCGGCGGGACGGAGACATACAGAACCGATCACAGGTCGAGATGGCCGCCGACGCGCAGGACGTGCGGCCGGACTCCGGTTCCGTAGAGGGCTTCGGCGAACAGCGGCCCCGGCTGGGTCAGCACACTTGCCATGAATCGCCGCATTCCCAAGGGGTGCAGCGTGCCCCAGTGCACCGGGATCGCATGGGAGGCACCGGACAACACCGTCGCGCGGGCCGCCGTCCGCGGATCCAGGTGCCCGGGGCCGAGGGTGGGACCCCAGCCCCACACGGGGACGACGGCCACGTCGAGCCGTCCGGTGCGGGTGGCGTACCGGAGGTCGCGGAAGGACGGGTGCAGTCCGGTGTCGCCGGCCAGCCAGATCGATCCGTCCGGGGTGTCGACGACGTGCCCGACCGCCACCGCTGACGGTCCTCGCGGTTCGCGGCGGCCCTGGTGCTCGGCGTGGACGGCAGTCACGGTCACTCCCCCGGCGAGACGCGTACTGCCGCCCACGGTCGCCTCGACGACCCCGTCGACGCCGCGGCGGCGTAGCCAGCCTCCCGCCTTCGGCGGCGCGAGGACCGTCGTCGCCCGCAGCGCCCGCAACGACGGGAGGTCGCAGTGGTCGTGATGCAAATGCGAGAGGACGACGACGTCGACCGGCGGGTCGTGCCGGGCCAGCCGGTCCGCCGTCGCCGGCAAGGGCTGGGCGCGGACGAGGCCGCCGATCCGGCGCCGGACCAGCGGATCGGCCAGGAGCCGCAGCCCGGGGACCTCGACGAGCACCGCCGAGTGCCCCAGCCAGGTGAGCCTCACGCCGCGTCCACCGGTTTCGGGTCTGCTGGTTTGCGGATGCCGCCTCGTTCGAGCCAGCGGACGAGCTGACGGTGCACGACGTCGGCGCCGTAGAGGACGGCCTCCCCGTCGACGCTCCGATCGAGCAGGTCGTCGTCGAGCGGCCAGTCGGCCGGGTGCACGAGCGCGGCGTGGTTCTGCCAGCCGCCCAGGCCGCCGTGGCAGCCGACCAGCTCCTCGAACGCGTGCACCTCGCCGGTGCGATCGTCGAAGGTGGAGTGCACGAAGATGTCCGGCGCGGTCGTCATGGCCGCCACCCGGGCGAGATCCGCGGCGGCGCGCGGGCCGAACGGCAGCAGCGGATCGGTTCCCTCCACGACGCCGTCGGCCAGCACGTGGACGCCGGCCGCTCCGATCGCCAGCGGTCCCCGCTCGCTGTCGACGACCACGAACCCCACTCCCGGCTCCGCGAGCAGGCCGGGCACGAGGTCGGGGAACTCTCGCTCCAGGGTCCGCCACGAGACACGGCCGGGCAGACGAGGGAACCAGACCAGGCCGAGGTTGCCCGAACCGGCCACGACCAGCTCCGGCCGATCGGTCACGCTCACGTCATGGCGAGGTCCGAGCACCATGCCCGCGCCGCCTGCCTGCTGTTCGCGGCGGGCGGTCCACTGCGAGGTGGTACGCGTGACGCTCAGCAGCTGGGTGAGCATGGCGTTGACCGGGCCCCACGCCTCGACGGCCTGGGTCTCGTCCACCGAGGTCGACGGCGCGGCCCCGATGCGTTCCCGCACGGCGGCTTCGAGCGTACGCCCGGTGAGCTGCAGGAAGGTGGCGCCTTGGCTCTGGCCGTGATCGGAGAGGACCACGAATCGATACCGGCGCGGTGCGGCCGCGGCGACCTGCTCCAAGGTGCTCAGTACGCGGTCCACCCCGCGCAGCGCGTCGAGCGACTCGGCTCGGGCGACCCCGGCATGGTGGGCGATCTCGTCGTAGTCCACGAAGTCGGCGTAGATCACCGGGGCGCCCGCCATCATGTGCTCGGCGACGAGTGCCACGTTGAGATCCCGGAGAACGGCGTTGGTCGCGCCCCGGAGGGCGACGTAGGAACCGTGCCGCCGAATCCGGGGTTCGATGCCGCGCAGGCGCTGCTGACGTCCCTGGTACAGCTCCTTGATCATCTCCCCGACGGTGAGCACCAGCGCCCGCGCGAAGACGAACGGGCTCGCGAAGAACCGCAGGTACGCCCGCCCGGGGCCGAGGCCCTGCGTACCGGAGACCCGGCTCATCACCATCAGGGAGGTGCCGGCGTCGCCGCTGAACATGTTGGACACGCTGACGCCGCCGTCGGCGAGCAGACCCCGCCCGTCCGACAACCGCGCCTCCACCAGCGCCGCGTCGGCCGGGCGGTTGGTGACGACGAGCCGCCCCAGATCCTTGTCGTACCACCGGAAGGCGCAGATGCCGTCGTTGGTGCCGTGCAGCAGGGCGGCCTGGCTCGCCGGGGTGGTCGACGGTACGCGTGCCCACCACGACGTCATGTCGTGGCTGCCCGACCGGACCCAGCGGGCCAGCGTCGGCAGGTCGCCGGAGAGCACCCCGAACCGCAGCACGGGATAGGGCATCCCGTCGATTTGCACGACGACGACGCCCTCGCCGTCGCCGTCGCCGGCGCGATGCCGCCGCGCGCCCCGGCGGATCAGGTCGGACACCAGGTAGGAGCTGTCGTTCACGCCGAACAGCCAGCGGGTGACCGCCAGGATGATCGCCACCACGAACAACGTGCCGAAGAACGCGCCCACGCCGGTCATCGACGCGCCCGGCACGATCACGACGGCGACCCAGAGCACCAAAAGCTGGACGACGAGGCCGACGGTCAGGGCGGCGACCGCACCGGCACGGCCGGCCAGCAGGCGGAGCAGTGGCCGGGCGACCGCGTCGACCACACCTGTCGCGGCGGCGAGCACAATCGCGGCCCACCACGGCCGCAGCTCGAAGCCGTCCACCAGCCACGACGCCACGAGCAGCGCCAACGCCGTCGGAATCAGGCCGAGCAGGGCGTCGCGTACGTCGCGGGCACCGGCTCGGTAGCGGAGCCGTCGGCTGGGGTCGGACACTCCCGTATCTTCTCAGCATATGCGGCGGTATGCGGCTTCTGTCGGCAAAGACCGGCTCTTCGTCGGGCGGCGGACGCTGCGTACGATCTTGCCGTGAGCGAGACCCCCGCGCCCGCGTACCGACGTGACCTGCGCATCAGCTTGAGCATCGCGGCCCTTGTCCTGACCACGGCCGCCACCGCCGGGCTGACCGTGGCGGCCGACGACGTCGCCGTGCTCCGCGACGCGCGGGACCGGTGGCAGGGCATCGGCTACGTCCTGATCTGCCTGTACGCGGTCGCCGTGCCGCTCGGCACGGTGTTGCTCTCGTTCTGGGCCCGCGGCACGGGCCGCTCGGTGCGGCTGGGCTGGCGGAACGCGGGCCTGGCGCTCGGGCACGGCGTGCTGGTCGCGGCGCTGGCGTGGTTTTTCGGCGACGTCGTCGCGGACCACTTCACCAGCGGCCGGGGCGGCGGGTCGAAGGGCGCCTATGCGGCCTGGCTGATCGCGATGCTGCCGGCCTTCGCCGCCGTCGCGCTCGCGGGTGGGCTGTTCCCGCGGTCCGATCCGGGGCGGTCGACTCACGGCGTCGTGGTCGGAACCGCCGTCGTCAGCTGGATCTTCGGCGCGCTCCCGTTCCTGCTGTTGGTCGTCTTCGCCCTCGCATGATCATCGCGTCACCCATGCTGCTTCGTGCGGCGATTTGCCCGTTCAAACAGCGTGGCTGACGCAACGATCACAGCGCTCACGGAGCGAGCGGCGCTCACGACGCGAGCGCCTCGCGCTGGGCGGAGGTGAGGCGGTCGAGTCGGGGGACGAGGGCATAAGTGGCGCCGATCGCCTGGAGGGCAAAGGGATCGGCGATCGCGGGTTGCCCGTCGATCGCGTCGAGCGCGGCGGTCGCCCGATTCGGCGGCCAGCCGAGCGCGGCGGCCAGCTCGGCCGGGGTGAGCGGGCGGGCGGCGTACATCAGGGCGGCGAGCACCGTCAGCGCGTCGTAGACGACGGGTTCGGCGAGCGTACTGCCGCTCATGTGCTCGCTGAGCCGGCCGAAGAACTGGCCCATCTGCCCGAGCCGCCGACCGGCGGTGCTGTCCGCGCCGAAGATCTCGATGCCTCGTCGCGTCGCGGTCGCGATGTCGCCGTGCGCGCTGGTGTCGGTCTGCCACGCCCGGAGCCAGACGTCGTCGTCGATGACGTAACGCTCCCGGCGACCGGCGTCCGGGCGGCGGACGACGAGGTCCATGGCTTCGAGGTAGGCGATCGACTTCGACACCGACGCCGGGCTCACGTGCAGCCGCCCGACCAGGTCCGCCGCGGTCAGGCCGGTCGCGTCCGCGGTGAGCAGGCAGCCGAACACCCGGGCGGTCATCCGGGGCAGGCCGGTCGCGGCGAGCAGGACGGCGAACTCCTCCACGAACTCACCGGCCGCATCGCTCTCGGTCGCTGTGGATTCGGGCGGTCGCGTCGGCTTGCGACGACGCGCGCGGTCTCCGGCGGCCTGCTGCGCGTGCTCGGCCAGATAATCCCCGGGTACGCCGTTGCGCGCGACCTCCCGGCTGATCGTGGAGGTCGGGCGGCCGAGCCGGCGGCCGATCTCGGCGTAGCCGATTCCGTCGGCGAGCCAGACCGCGATCTGCCGGCGGTCCTCCTGGGTCAGTCTGCCTCCCGGCATCGGCGGCTCCTCTCCTTGCGTTCACTCACAGTACAGTGCAACGGCTCGCGGTCGGGATTGCGTTCACGCACATTTCCGTTGCAACGATTGGCTTCTAGCAAGGGATTTCTCGCCTCATCTTATTGCCCGCCCAGGAAACGCAACGTAGCTTTTCCACATTCGGAAAGACCGCTGCGAGGAAGGGAGAGCGTGATGCACGTGCTGACCGTGTCGGCCGTCTCGGACGACACCAAGTTCTGGAACGCGCTGAAGAAGGCGCACTCGAAACTGCCCACGGGTGCGAAGTGGGTGCTGGCCGTCGCCAGCAAGGACGGCACCCAGGCGGTGAACGTGATCGTGCACGATTCCGTCGCCGGGGTCCGGGAGTTCTTCGAGGCCTCCACCGGGGCGTACGCGACGACGGCGTATTTCGAGGCGGACGCCGCGAACGCGGTCGGACTCCCCCGATGACCATCGACCTGCCCCGGCTGCGCGCCAGGGTCGCCAGGCTCCTCACGGAGTACGCCATCCCGAGCGCGGCGATCGGCGTACTGCGGGACGGCGAGGTGACCGAGGTCGCCGTCGGCGTCAAGAACGTGCTCACGGGGGAACCGGCGACGACGGACACGGTCTACCAGTGCGGTTCGATGACGAAGACGTGGACCGCGCTGGCCTTCTTGCAACTGGTCGACGAAGGCACGGTCGACCTGGATGCCCCGGTACGCAATCACCTGCCAACGTTCGCGGTCGCCGATCCCGAGGTCAGCGCCCGGGTGACCCCGCGTCACCTGCTGTATCACACCAGCGGCATCGAGGAGGCGTACGGCGATCCCGGCGAGGACGACGACGTCTACGAGCGCATGGTCGACGGGATCGCCGACGCACCGCAGGTCTTCCCGCTCGGCCACACGCACGGTTACAGCGCCGCCCTCGGGTACGCCGTCCTCGCCCGCATCCTCGAGGTGCGCGACGGCAAGGGCTGGGACGACGTCCTGCGGGACCGGCTGTTCGAGCCGATGGGGCTGACGAGCACGAACAGCCGGCGGGAGCAGGTGGACGAGGCGCGGGCGGCGACCGGTCATCTGACGCCGGCGCTGGAGCAGGATCCCGTCGTCACCCCGGTGGACTACCTGCCGCGCGCGTTCGGTCCCGGCGGCAACGTCACGTCGACGGTCCGGGAGGTGCTCGCGATGGCGCATGTTCTGCTCACCGAAGGTTTGGCGCCCAACGGAAAGCGCATCCTGTCAGCGGAGAGCGTCCAGGAGATGAAGCGGTCGCGGGTGCCGGTGCCGGACCCCTACCTGTTCGGGCCGGAGTGGGCACTCGGCCTCATCGTCTGCGACTGGCACGGGCAGACCGTGTACGCGAGCGACGGCAGCACGATCGGCCAGAACGCCCGGCTCCGCGTCCTGCCGGAGTCGAACACCGCGATCGTGCTGCTCACCAACGGCGGTCCGCGGGAAGCCTTCTACCGCGCGGTGGTCAACCACATCCTCACCGAACTCGGCGAGGTCACCATCCCGGAGCCACCCGCGCCCGACCTGACTCTGAGACTCGACCCGGCCCGGTACGTGGGCGTCTACGAACGACCCGGCGCCCGGTTCGAGGTGTCGGCCGAGGCCGGCCGCCTCCACCTGACCCTGGTCATGGATCCGATGCAGGCGGATTTTCTCGGCAAGCCGGACCGCGTCCGCTACGACCTGCTGCCCGTCAGCGAGACGCACTTCCTGATGCCACCGACCGACGCACTCGAGGACACGCAGACGGTCGCGATCTACGACTTCGCCGACGGAGCGGCCCGCTACCTCCACACCAATTGCCGGGTGCACCCGCGCGTCGAATGACTCAGGTTTCGGGGAAAGCGACCGTGACGGTGAGCCCTCCATCCACATTGGCGCGAACGTGGAGGTCGGCGTCATGGCCGCCCGCGATGGCACGGACGATCGCCAATCCCAGCCCGGAGTTCCCGCTTTGCGGCTGCGCAGTACTCAGGTGATCGGTCTGCGGCCGGTCAGTCTGCGGCCGGTCAGTCTGCGGCCGGCCGATCTGAAGAGACGGTCCGAGACGCTGGAACGGCTGCAGGATCCGGCCGACCGCTCCGGGCGGCACGATCGGCCCGGTGTTGCCAACGGTGAGGACGGTACGCCCGGACACGCACCGCGTCGCGACGTCGATCCGGCCACTGTCCACGTTGTAGGTGACGGCGTTGTCGAGCAGATTGCCGATCAGGCTGGACAGTTGCGTCGGATCGGCCCGGGGCACGAGCGCCGGTCGGATGTCCGTGCGTACGGTCAGGCCTCGGCTCTCGGCGGAGGTCCGGCGGGCGGCCACCGCGTCGGCGGCGAGCCGGGCCAGGTCGACCGGTTCGGCGGCCACCGGGCGCTGCTCCCCCTGCGCCAACGCCAGCAGTGCGCCGACCAGCCGCTCCTGCTGATCCCCGAGGCGGAGCACCTCTTCACACACCGCGCGGAGGGAGGTCGCGTCCGCCTCGGGGTCGGCCAGCTTGACCTGGATCAGGGCACGTTGGACGGTCAACGGCGTACGCAGCTCGTGGGAGGCGTCGGCGACGAACCGTCGCTGGGCGGCGTACGCACTGTCGAGGCGGGCGTACAAGCTGGTCAGCGTGGTCGACAGGTCGGCGTACTCCTGGTATTTGCCGAGTTCGCCGTGGCCGGGCAGCCGATCCGGGGCCGCGCCCCCGGCGGCGGTGGTCAGCTCTTGGAGCGGGCGGACTGCGCGGCCCGCGAGCAGCCACCCGACGGGACCGGCGGCGAGGGCAATCACGAGCAGTCCCAGCAGCGCGGCGAGCAGCACGGTCAGGGTGTTGTCCGGCGGTCCGGGCGGCGACCCGTATTCCTCTGTGGATCCGCCGGTCCAGGCGCCGAGGCCGACCACGGCCAGGGGGCCCGCGCCGAGGCCGACCACGGCCAGGGCGTAGAACACGGCGAGCCGCGTACGCAGCCGCGGCCGGTCAGCCGACACGATAGCCACCTTCCCGGATCGTGGTGATGATCGGCGGCGGCCCCAGTTTGGCGCGCAGCCGGCCGAGCGTGGTCTTCACCGTGGTGGTGAACGGGTTGGCCGCCTCGTCCCAGACGTGGTCGAGCAGCTCCTCCGCCGGCACCACCCGGCCGGGCCGGGCCATCAGGTACGCCAGCAGCGTGAACTCCTTGGCGGTGACCGGCACCGGCCGCCCGGACCGGGTGACCGTCCGGCGGGCCGGGTCGAGTTCGACGTCGGCGACCCGCAACACCGGCGGCACCGGCGTGACGGACCGCCGGCCGAGCGCCCGGACCCGGGCGACCAGTTCCGGGAAGTCGAACGGCTTGGTCAGGTAGTCGTCGGCGCCGAGGTCGAGTCCGGTGACTCGGTCGGTGAGCGTGCCCGCCGCGGTGAGCATCAGGACGCGGGCGGGCAGCCCGCGCGCGCCGACCTGGCGGCAGACGTCGTCACCGGAGACGATCGGCAGCCCGCGGTCGAGCACCAGCACGTCGTACGCCGTGGAATCCAGCCGGTGCAACGCTTCGCCGCCATCGGTCACCACATCGACCGCCATGCCTTCCCGGCGCAGCCCGGTCCCGATCGTCTCGGCGAGCAGCCGGTGGTCCTCCGCGACCAGTACACGCATCGGCCCAGCATGCCAGCCCGCAGGTGACAGCGCGGTGACAGCGGGCGTGTGACCGGGCTGTCACCCGGTTCCGCGTAGAACTCGACGGCATGATCCTGGAAACCGAGGCCCTCGCCAAGCGTTACCGGCGGCGATGGGCGTTGCACGACTGCACGCTGGCCGTGCCCGAGGGCGCGATCGTCGGCCTGGTCGGGCCGAACGGCGCGGGCAAGTCCACCTTGTTGCAGATGATCGTCGGTCTCCTGCCGCCGACGTCAGGCGCGGTCCGGGTACTGGGTGGCCCGCCTGCCACGATGATGCGGTCCGGTCGCGTCGGGTTCGTCGCACAGGACGCGCCGACCTACGCCGGGCTCACCGTGGCCGATCACCTGAGCCTGGGCGCGGGGCTGAATCCGCGTCGCTGGGACGCTGTCGCCGCGGCCGGCCGGATCGACCGGCTGGGTCTGCCGCTGCGGCAGCGGGCCGGTGGGCTCTCCGGGGGTCAGCGGGCTCAGCTGGCCCTCACCATCGCCCTGTCGAAGCGGCCCGATCTGCTGATCCTCGACGAGCCGGTGGCCGCCCTCGACCCGCTCGCACGGCGGGCGTTCCTCGACGAGACAGCGGCAGCCGCTACGGCCGCGGGCGCCGCCGTCGTGCTCTCCACGCATCTGGTCGCCGATCTGGCCCACGTCTGTACGCATGTCGTGGTGCTCGCGGGCGGCCGTGTCCGGCTGGCGTCCGCCATCGCCGAGTTGTGCGGCTCGCCGGCGGAGTTGGAGCGCATCGTGCTCGACCAGCTCACCCAGGCCGCCGCGGAAAGGACGCCGAACTCATGATCCGGCTCGCCCTCCGACAGTTCCGCGCGTCCGCGTGGACCGCCGCGATCGGACTGCTCGCCGTCGCCGCAGTGGTCCTCGCGACCCGATCGCACCTGGCCACCGCGGCTGCCGCCGCCCATCGAGCCTGCGGGGACGACCCCGACTGCCCGGCGCTCGCCACCTTCGTCCACAGCAACGCGCCGCTGAGCACGGCGGTCGGACTCGTCGTCCTCGTGACGCCCGCGCTGATCGGCGCGTTCTGGGGCGCGCCGATGGTGGCCCGCGAGATCGAGACCGGTACGCACCGGCTGGTCTGGACGCAGAGCATCAGCCGGACGCGCTGGCTCGCCGTGAAGCTGTTCGTCGTCGGGACTGTGACCGTCGTGCTCACCGGACTGCTGAGCCTGCTCGTCACGTGGTGGGCGGAACCGCTGGACAAGGCGGCAGCCGCCGTCTACGGAACCTTCGACCAGCGCGACCTCGTGCCCGTCGGGTACGCCTTGTTCGCCCTCGCCGCCGGCCTGAGCCTGGGTCTGGTGACGCGCCGGACGCTGCCGGCCATGGCCCTGACGTTCGGTGGCGTACTGGCGGTGCGGATCGCGGTGGCCACCTGGATCCGGCCGCTGGCCGCCACACCGGAGAAGACGGCGTTCGCCCTCGACCCGGATCACACCGGGTACGGCGCCGGCGGCAACATCCTCCTCGGCATCCCGAAGGCGAGTCTGCAACCGCCGCCGCCGGATCTGCCGAACGCGTGGATCCGATCAGCTGACGTGGTGGACGGGACCGGCCGGCCGCTCACCGACGCGGTGTTCCGCTCGACCTGCCCGACGATCGGCCAGGACGGCGGCGGCAGAGCGGCGGGACCGGTCCCGGCCGAGGTCGCTCAGCAGATGCACGACTGCGTCGCCCGGCTCGGCCAGACCTACCGGCAGGCGGTCGCGTACCAGCCGGGCGATCGCTATTGGACGTTCCAGTGGTGGGAGTTCGGCGTGTACGCCGCCATCACCGTCCTGCTGTGCGCGTACGCGTTCCATCGGCTGCGCCGCCACGGCGGCTGACGGTTCTTCCCGCCGGGTCGGGCGTCACCCCGACCCGGCGGGGAGCCGACGCGCTCCAGCGGCCCGCCACAGTCTGGTGTGACTTACATTGATCCACTACAGTGCTTCAATGTTGATCTCTCGCCGATCGGTCCTCAACGGACTGATGGCCGCCCCGATCGCCGCCGCCGCCGGAGCCCTGATCGTGCCCGGCTCGGCCGCCGCCGCCCCTGCCTCCATCGACCGGACGGCGTTCAAGCTCCGCCGCCGCGCCGGCGCGTACGCGACCGCCATCGCCGGACTGGACGCCGCCCTGCCCAACGTCACCGTCCAGCACGTCCTGGACGACGCCAACCGCACCGCCACCCGGATCACCGCGAGCGAAGGCGCCGGGCTCGTCACGAATTTCGCCGCCGGGTTCCACTTCGACGGCGGCGACGACGGCACCGCCGAGTGGACCCCGCAAGGGATCACGACCAGCTCCGACGCGTACGCCGACGGGCTCTACGAGGATCGCAAGGCGGTGCTGGTCAGCTGGTACTCCACCGGCGTCGACGGGGAGAAGGGCGTACGCGTCAGCTTCGTCAACCGCACCGACCCGCTGACCCCGAAGTATCGCCACGTGCTGCTCGTCGAGCCCTACACCTCCGGTGGCGTACACAGCTACCGGGCGATCAACGTGCACGCGGGCGGCATCTTCTGGTACGGCCACTACCTCTACATCGCCGACACCTCGAAGGGGCTGCGGGTCTTCGACCTGAACCACTTGTGGCAGACCTCGACGTCCAGCTCCACCGCGTGCGGACGCCAGTCCGACGGCAGCTACCAGGCCTACGGGTACAAGTACGTCCTGCCGCAGGCGCTGGCGTACGACCAGGTCGGGTCGGCCTCGCTGACGTTCTCCTTCGTCTCGCTGGACCGCACCACCGCGCCGGACAGCATCCTGGTCGGCGAGTACGCGTACCCCGGCGACGGCACCCGCCTCGTACGGTGGAAGATCGACTACACCGACCGCGAACTGGCCTACGACAGCGGTTCCACCACCGACGCGACGGCGAGCTGGGCGTACCGGGTCGACGTCACCTCGATGCAGGGCGCGCTGAGCCTCAACGGCAGGTACTTCCTGTCCACCAGCGACGGCGCGAGCAACGAAGGCGACCTCGCGACCTGGTCACCCGGTGGATCGGTGGTGATGAACTACGACTCCCTGCCGATCGGCAACGAGGATCTGACCTACCGCGGCAGCACCGACGAGCTGTGGACGGTGACCGAGTACGCCGGAAACCGGATGGCCATCGCCGTCACCGCCGGAGCCTTCTGATCCCGACGCCGCTACAGTGGTGATCTTGGGCGCGCGCCGCCGCGGTATGGTCTGCGCCGCTCGGATCGCCACTCTGCCCGTCGAAGAGGAGTTCCCGCCATGCCGGTCACCCGTGTCGCCACCGTCGACGACGC
Organism: Hamadaea sp.; assembly: GCA_013361475.1. Lineage (GTDB taxonomy): Bacteria > Actinomycetota > Actinomycetes > Mycobacteriales > Micromonosporaceae > Hamadaea. The sequence goes on along the minus strand of JABFYB010000352.1, from coordinate 3,242 downwards.
CCCCGCCGTGACCGCGTTGCTGCAGGCGAACCGGGAGGCCCTCGCGCCCTGGGAGCCGACACGCGAGGACGCCTGGTTCACGCTGGAGAACCAGCGCACGGTCCTCGAAACGTCCCTGGCGGCGTACGCGCAGGGCGCCATGGTTCCGCTCGTCATCCTGGACGGGGACGAGGTGATCGGCCGGCTGAACCTCAACGGGATCACGCGGGGCGCGTTGCAGTCGGCCGCCATCGGCTACTGGGTCAGCTCGGCGCACCAGGGCCGGGGATTCGCCACGAGGGCGGTCGCCGATGCGGTCGCCCTCGCCTTCGGCGATCTCGGTCTGCACCGGCTCCAGGCGGAGACCCTCCTGCACAACACGGCGTCGCAGCAGGTGCTGTTGCGGAACGGGTTCCGGCCGTTCGGGGTGGCTCCGTCGTATCTGAAGATCGCCGGCAGCTGGCAGGACCACGTGCTGTTCCACTTGCTCGCCACGGAGTGACTCGCTAACGCCGCGTCAAGATCGGCCACCGAGCCGTTAAGAACTCGTCAAGATCACCGCTTCCGCGCCCCGGACGACCTTCACTGGGGTCGTGTTCGAGATATTCAAGCGCCTGGTGGTGGGCCGTCCCCTGCGTAGCGACCGGCTCGGCGAGCAGCTGCTCTCCAAGCGGATCGCGCTGCCGGTCTTCGCCAGCGACCCCCTGTCCTCCGTCGCGTACGCCACCCAGGAGATCCTGCTGGTCCTGACGCTGGGCGGGTTGGCGTACCTGTATCTGGCGCCCTGGGTGGGGCTGGGCGTCATCGTGCTGCTCGCCGTCGTCGTGCTGTCCTACCGGCAGGTGGTGCGGGCGTACCCCAGTGGCGGCGGCTCCTACGAGGTGGCCAGCACGAATCTGGGGCCGTCGGCCGGTCTCGTCGTGGCCGCCGCGTTGCTGGTCGACTACGTCATGACCGTGGCGGTCTCGGTGGCGGCGGGCGTGGACAACATCATCTCCGCGTTCCCGGAGCTCAATCCGTGGCGGGTGCCGGTCAACCTGGTGTTCGTCGCCGTGCTCATGGCGATGAACCTGCGCGGGGTCAAGGAGTCCGGCCGCGTCTTCGCCGTGCCGACGTACATGTTCGTCGCCGGCGTCCTCATCATGATCGTGACCGGCTTCGTCCGGATGGCCTTCGGCGACGCGCCCGTGGCGGAGAGCGCGGCGTTCGGGGTGGTCCCCGAGCCGGGGCACACCGGGCTGTCCGGTCTGGCGCTGCTGTTCCTGGCATTGCGGGCCTTCTCGTCGGGGTGCACCGCGCTGACCGGAGCCGAGGCGATCTCCAACGGCGTACCGGCGTTCAAGCCGCCCAAGGGCGACAACGCCGCCCGGACGATGGCCGCCATGGGCCTGCTGTCGATCGTCATGTTCGGCGGCATCACCGCGCTGGCGATGATCTCGAAAGTGCACTACGTCGAGAACACCTGTGACCTGGTCGGCTATCCGGGCGACTGCACCACCGAGGCGCAGCGGACCGTCATCGCGCAGCTCGCCTCGGCCGTGTTCGGCGGGTCCGGCTCGATCGGGTTCTTCTACATCCAGGCCGCGACCGCGCTGATCCTGATCCTGGCCGCCAACACCGCGTTCAACGGGTTCCCGTTGCTCGGCTCCATCCTCGCCGAGCATCGCTACCTGCCCCGGCAGCTGCATACGCGCGGGGACCGGCTGGCGTACTCGAACGGGATCATCCTGCTGGCCGTCGTCGCCGGGGCGCTGATCTACGCGTACAAGGGGTCGGTCACGAGCCTGATCCAGCTCTACATCCTCGGCGTGTTCACCTCGTTCACCCTGTCCCAGGCCGGGATGGTGCGGCACTGGAACCGGCTGCTGCGGACCGAGCGCGATCCGATCGAGCGACGGCGGATGCACCGTTCGAAGGCGATCAACGCGGTCGGCGCGTGCTTCACCGGTCTCGTGCTGATCATCGTGACCGTCACCAAGTTCACGCACGGGGCGTACCTCGTGGTCATCGCGATCCCGGTGCTGTTCACGATGATGCGGGCGATCCGGCGGCACTACGACCGGGTGGCGACCGAGCTGACGCCGGAGCCGGGCGGCATGGTCTTGCCGCCGCGCATCCACGCGGTCGTGCTGGTCTCGCGCCTGCACCGGCCCACCATCCGCGCTTTGGGGTTCGCCCGCGCGACCCGGCCCGACACGCTGACCGCGCTGACGGTGGCGATCACCCCCGACGAGGTGCGCCAACTCCAGAACGAGTGGGAGGTCCACGACATCCCGGTCCCCCTGACCGTCGTGGAGTCCCCCTATCGCGACATCACCGGCTCGGTGCTGAGTTTCCTCGCGCGCCTGCACGCCGAATACCCGCAGGACCTCATCTCCATCTACATCCCCGAATACGTCGTCGGCCATTGGTGGGAACATCTGCTGCACAACCAGTCCGCGCTCCGGCTCAAGGCCCGGCTGCTCTACAAGCGTGGCGTGATGGTCACGAGCGTGCCCTGGCAGCTCGCCTCGACCGGCACGCCGACGCCGATCCCGGCCGAGCTCCCGGCCCAGGCCGGGCGTACGAGCTAACTTGACGGTGATGAGTGACGCGCCGACCGGTCCGCACCCGGCTGCCCAGGCTCGCCGGGTGCGGACCGGCGCGCTGGTGGGGCTCGTCAGCCTGGCCGCGCTGACCGGCGTCCTGCTGCCCATGCGCGAGCACGTCTCGCTGGCCAGCGTCATCCTGCTGTACCTGGTGGCCGTCGTGATCACCGCCATCGCCGGAGGCCTGGCCGTGTCGCTCGCGGCGGCGGTCGCCGCCAACCTGTTGATCAACTTCTTCTTCGTGCCGCCGTATCACACCTTCCGCGTCGCGAGCGGCGACAATGTGATCACCCTGCTTGTGTCGATCGCGGTCGCCATCACCGTCAGTGTCGCGATGGACCTGGCCGCGCGGCAACGCGCGGCCGCCGCGCGTACCGGGGTCGAGGCCGCCCTGCTCGCGCGGATCAGCGCGGAACCGGTCGCCGCCGGGTCCACGGATTCTCTGCTGACCCGGGTACGCCAGACGCTGCGCATGGACACCGCTGCCCTCGTCGAGACCGACCCGGCCGGCGTCGAGCACGTCGTGGCGCAGTCGGGCCGGAGCCTGACCGGTCGGCCGGTGCTCACCGTGCCCGCCGGAACCGGCCTGAAGCTGGTCGTCGAGGGTCCCGAGATCTTCGCTCCGGATCCCCGGTTCCTCGGCCGCATCGCCGCCGCGTCGGCCCGGGTGCTGCA
>JABFYB010000797.1 GCA_013361475.1 Hamadaea sp. | reverse complement strand
CATCGTCCCGGTCCAGCCGGACGGGATGTAGAGGCCCTGGTGGGTCGAGGCGTTGTAGACGTCGTCGAACCGGTTGTAGTCCGACCGGGTCTCCGGCACGCCCACGCCCTTGCTGTCGCTGTTGGCGTACAGCGCGTCGATCAGCGCCTTGGCGGTGTTCTTCGCCGAGGCGTTGCCCGACTTGGCGGCGTAGTACATCAGCAGACGAGCGTAGGCGGCGGCCACGCCCGCGTCCGAGCCCCGCGAGGTGATCGTGACGTGGAGGTTGGTGTTCGCCGCCGGCGACGTCGGGTTCCACGTGTTCGGCGCGCCCGACCACGACATGTCGGACGGGATCAGGAAGCTCGATCCGCTGACCGTCGTGTTCGCGATCGCCCACGTCGTCCACTTGTCCAGGATGGACTTCGCGGAGGCGTTGTTGGTCACGTAGTAGTACTCCGCCAGCCGCTCGAGCGACCAGGCCTGCATGCCGAACCACTGGTTCGACGGCGGGTCGTGGTAGACGGGCTGCTGGTCGTAGAACATGCCGTAGAACGTCGGGGTGCCGCTCGGCGGGGTGCCGTAGTTGCCGCCCCAGCTGTTCGTGGCGCCACCGGCGATCGCGCCCTCCGACGACTGCAGCCACTGGTAGAACTCCAGCTGCCGGGTGAGGCTGGTGGTCCAGTCCGCGTTCGCGGTCGGCGAGGTGGGCTTGAGGCCCGTGACGTTCGCCAAGGCGTACGCGGCCAGGGGGTTCTGGTAGCCGAAGTGGTTGAAGCTGGAGCCGATGCGCCACGACCACTGGTCGCTCATGCCGCCGCCCCAGGCGTAGTACCAGGAGAGCAGGTAGTGCGCGGAGTCACGGCCGGTGCCGGCGGCACAGGTCGAGGCGCCGATGCAGTTCCCGATCTTCTTGAAGTACTTGTCGAACATCGCGTACCGGAGGTAGTCGCCCATCTTGGCGGCCTTGGCCACGGTGGTCGCGACGTCGGCCTGCTTGCCCTGAGCGGTCGACCACTGCAGCGCCCAGTACGCCGCCTCGACGGCGCGGGCGTCCGCGTCCGGCGCGTTGGTGTACTTCCACTGCTTGGCGGGGGTGCCGCCGTTCTCCTTGATGAACAGGTCGAGGTAGCCGTAGGTGCCACCGGCGGTGAAGGTCTCGCAGCTGGGCTGCGGAACCGTCTCCCAGACCGACTCCTGCGGGCCGCGCTGGAAGGTGTTGATGTACGCCACCCGGGTGGTCTTGTCACCGCAGTGCCCGTAGCCGTACTTGTTGTCGACGTCCATCAGCCAGTGCATGCCGTAGATGTCGGAGGTGCCGTACGTGCTGGTCAGCTCGGACTTCAGCGGGTCGGTGCCGACCGGGACGCTGGGCTCCAGCGTCGACGGGTACTGGTCCGGGTAGTCGTGCTCCGCGGCGTACTGCGGGGTGCCGGAAGCGCCGGAGGTGGGCTGGTCGGCGTGGGACGGGATGATGTACTTCTCCATCGTCGCCCAGGCCTGGTTGAACGGGGTCCAGTTCTGCGACACCCGGCCGTACTGCGCCTCGAGCCAGAGCCAGAAGCTGAACGCCTCGGACGTCGTCTCGTGACCGTAGTCCGGCGCCTCGACGATCAGCGTCTCGATCGAGTGGTAGGGCACACCCTCGGGGGAGAAGTAGCCGTTCGCCGGGTTCTTGATCTTGTTGTACTGCTCCAGGAACCGCTGGACGTAGACCGGCTGGTCGTTGTCCGACTCGGTCACGGCGACCGTCGCCGCGGTGTAGCCGGTGGCGGTGGCGGAGACCGTCGCGGTGCCGTTGGCGTTGTCCGCGTCCTCGGCGGCCGCGATCGTGATGTTCTGGTTCGTCGACCAGTTCGACGTGGTGAACGTCAGGGTCGCCGGGGTGACCGTGATGTCGGTGTCACCGGCGCTGCGCGCGACGGAGACGGTGACGCTGGCGGTCGGGGCGGCCGACAGCTTCAGGCCGACCGTCGTCGAGGAGCCCTCGGGGACGGACGCCGAAGCCGCGCTCGCGACGATCGACGGCCCGGTCACCGCGTCCACGATCACGGTGATCTGGGACGTGGCCGTGCCGCCCTGGTTGTCGTACGCCTTCGCCTGGAAGGTGTAGGTACCCGCGGGGAGCGCCGTCACCGACCACGAGTACGGCGAGGTGGCGTCCGAGCCGAGCAGGCTGCCGTCCCGGTAGAACTCGACGTTGGCGACGGTGCCGGGCGCGGTGTCGCTCGCCGTGGCCGCGATCGTGAACGCCGCCGGGGCGGTGAAGTGCGTGTTGGTGGCCGGGCTGGTGATGCTCACCGTCGGCGGAGTGTTCGCCCCGGTGCAGGCCACGCCGTTGATCTTGAAGTCGGTCGGCTTGCCGTTCGTGCCGTACCAGTTGGCGTTGAACCCGATCGAGGTGGTGCCGTTGGTGGCGATGGCGCCGTTCCAGGGCATGTTGGTCGCGGTGACCACCGAGCCCGACTGCGACCAGTTGGCCGACCAGCCCTGGATGTTGTTCTGCCCGTTCGGGAAGGTGAACTGCAACGACCAGGAGCTCCAGGCGTCGCCGAGGTTGCGCAGGGTCACGCTGGCGGTGAACCCGCCCTGGTTGTTGCCGCCGTTCCAGTCACTGGTCGCGTAGTCGACCTGACAGGAGACGGCAGCGTGGGCGGGTGCCGCGCCGGCGACGATGCCGGCGGCGGCCAGGACGGCCGACACGGCGAGCGCCAGGATGCGCCTGAGCCGGGTGCGGCGGGGGGTGAGCTTCATGCGTACTCCTCGCGGGGGATGGTCTGGCAGACCGCCGGGAAAGCGCGGGGTCGGCGCTGGGCGGCGCCGACCCCTGGGCGGAATGCGTCTTATCCGGTGGAGCGGGTGGAGCCGGGTTCGGTGAAACGGGCGGATCCGTGGTGGCCGGACAGGCAAAAATCAGCCGCGATGTGAGATGCCCGGTCAGGGCTTCGCAGAATGTGGTGCTCGGGCATTACGATGTCTCCTGTCCGTGGAGCCGTGCGGCATGCGTCGTGCGGGGGACACCGGGGCGGATGTGGGCGCATCCGCCCCGCCGCATGTCTGCAGGCAGGCACGGTGTATTCACTTCTGGGAGCGCTCCCATATTCGTATAGGGAACTCCGTTGTGTTAGAGATTTAACCCTCTGGTCGCCCAGTTGTGAAGACCCTGTTTCCGCAGGTCCACAATGGACAGAAAAGTTGGCACACTTCGCCGACGAAGGTGATGAAGTAGCTCAGTGAGTAATTGCGCCGGTCGAGGAGCGTACGGTCAGGTTCGGCGCCAGCAAAGTCACATTGGGAACGGTGGCACCGTCCAACTTGGCCATCAGAAGCTCGACCGCGCGGCGGCCGACCTCGGAGGCGGGGATGGGGACCGACGTCAATGCCGGGGTGGCCCGCTCGGCGATGTCGTCGGGGCAGATGGCGACGACGGAGACGTCCTCGGGGACGCGCCGGTCCAACTCCCGTAGCGCGGTGAGGACGTGGTCGACGGCCGCCTCGTTGTGCACGATCAGACCGGTCGCGTGGGGCACCGACCGCAGCGCTTCGAGGGCGGCGGCGTAGGTCGGCTCGCAGGGACGGGCGATCGCGGTGACACCCGCCGTCTTGGCGGCCTCCATCACCCCGTCCCGCGTACGCCGGGCGAAGCCGGTGTCCCGGTCGTAGACCACCTGTGGTGCGCCCAGCAGGGCGATCTCCCGATGACCGAGGCCGGCCAGGTGCTGCACGCACGCCGCCCCGGCCGCGGCGAAGTCGAGGTCGACACAGGTCAGCCCGTCGGCGGAGGCCGGCAATCCGATGAGCACGCTGGGGCGGTCCAGCTCGAGCAGGGTCGGCACCCGGGGGTCGTGCGTCTCGACGTCCATCAGGATCAGCCCGTCGACGAGCGCGCTGCCCGCGATGCGGCGTACGCCGGCCGCCCCTTCGTCCGCGGTCAACAGCAGCACGTCGTGCTCGACGGAGCGGGCGCCGGTCAGCACCGACATCGCGAACTGCATGAGGATGGGCAGGTGCATGCCGGGGCGCAGGGGCAGCGCCAGGGCGATGACGTTGGCCTTGTTGCTGGCGAGCGACCGGGCTCCGGCGTGCGGATGGAACCCGAGCGTACGGATGCTGGCCATGACCCGGGCCCGGGTGGTGGCCGAGATGGTCCGCTTGCCGCTGAGCACATAGGACACCGTGCTGGCCGCGACGCCGGCGTGCTTGGCGACGTCGGTGATGGTCACGACGTTGCCCCGGGTACGCCCGGAGGGGCCGGACGAAGTCGTGGTCATCGGGCGAACACCAGTTCCTCGACGGTCGTGCCGACCGAGCCGTAGACGAGATAGAGGTCGTGCACGCCGTCCACGCTAGCGCTCGGCACGCGCTGACCGGGAACCACCTTCGCCAGCTCCGGCCCGGAGAACGGATCGTCGACGCGGATCGACACGCTACCGCCGTGACCGCGGAGCTGCGTTGTGCGTACGCCTGAGAGATCGACGCCTTGGAAGCACAGCCAGGCGCCCTCCTCGACGGCCTTGACCCCGTCCGCCGCGAGCGCGATGCCGCTGTATTCGTCGTTGTCCACGGCCCGGACCGGCCGGTCCACGGCCCGGCGGGTGCCGATGACGGTGCCCCGGACGGCGAGGGTGGCGGTGAGGCGGATGTCGGAGCTGGAGCGGCCCACCATGATCTTGTGGCGGGCGGCCTCGACCACGAGGCGGCCGGTGGTGACGTCCCAGAAGGCCAGGTCGTCGACCTGCACGGGCAGGCTGACCTCGCGTGACTCTCCAGGCTGGAGGGTGAACTTGGCGAAGGACCGGAGCTGCCGCAGCGGCTGCTTGACGCGGGAACGCTGCTGGTGCGAGTAGAGCTGCACGACCTCGGTGCCCGGCCGCGAGCCGGTGTTCGTGACGGTGAAGGTGACGGTCACCGTCTCGCCGGCCGCCGCGCCGTCGGCAGACAGCCGCAGGCCCGCGTAGTCGAAGGTGGTGTACGACAGGCCGTGGCCGAACGGGTATAGCGGGGTGCCACGGTAGTAGAGGTAGGTCGCGTCGTTGGCGATGATGTCGTAGTCGAAGATGTCCGGCAGCTCGCAGGCGCTGCGGTACCAGGTCTGCGGCAG
>JABFYB010000079.1 GCA_013361475.1 Hamadaea sp. | reverse complement strand
GACATCCTGGCCGTGGTCAACGAGGCTCTGTCCAATGTGGTACGCCATGCGCAGGCGACCGAGCTGGAGATGGCTGTCGCGGTGCAATCGGGACGACTGACCGTCACCGTGTACGACAACGGTCGGGGCGGTGCCCGGGAATCCAGTGGCCTGGCCAACGCCCGGGAACGCGCGCGTCAGCATGACGGTGAGCTCAAGCTGATCTCGCCACCGGGCGAGGGCACTCGTCTGGTGTGGTCGGTGCCGTTGCGCTGAGGGACCTTCGCCGGTTCCGACACCTCGCCTGCTGATCAGTACGCCTCGTCCGGCACGGACATGAGGACGTCCGCCAGTGCGCGCCGCGGTGACGGCGGCGACTCGTGGCCGTAGCCGAGCCGGATCACGGCCTGCGCGACCCGGCCCTGGGCGCTGTCGTCGAACAGTGCCCGGAGGTCGGCGTACTCCAACGGCTGGGTCATCAGAGTGCTCTGCGCGCCGTTCGCCGTCGCCGTCAGCAGCACTCGTTCCAGCGCCTGCCCGGCCCGCAGCCAGGCGTACGGGGAATCGCCGGAGCCGTAGAGGATCGCGACGGTCGGCTCGTCCTCGAACACGCCCGGCCAGGCGTGCCGCGCTGGATGCGCCAATCCGAAGTCGCGCAGCGGGATGCGCTCGGCCCGGTCCGGTGGCGCGTACGCCACCAGCGGCACCCCTTCGCGGCGGCCGGGTTCGGGAGCGGTCCAGCCGGCCAGTTCGACGAGATAGTCCGGATCGGTGCGGCGCAGCGTCTCCGCCCGGCGTACGACGCCCAGGACGCCGTCACGCAGCGGCGGATCGGCGATCATCAGGTAGCCGCCTTCTGACGCGGCCGCCTCGCCGAGCTCGTCCAGCACCGTCTCGGGCAGCTCGGCGGACCGGAACGGGCGGCGGTTGGAGTGCCGGCGTGGGATGGCACCGGCCAGCCGGCGGGCGAGGTAGGTCGGCTGAGTCCGATCGCCGATGGTGACCCGGGCCATCAGATCCGGCTGCGCGGGATCCGGCAGGAGAGCGTACAGCGGCTTGTATCCGCGGGCCAGCAACGCGACTCGCAGATTCAACACCGCTGCCCCCACGGAGATGGTCAGCTCCCGCCCGTCCGGGTCGATCACCGCCAGCTGCCTACTGCGGTCGGCGTACACGTCGACGCAGTGTTCCCGTGGCAGGAACCGCCACGGCTGAGTGTTGTGAATGGACGGCGCTGCGATTGCGGCGTCGAGGCACTCGGCGATGATGGCGTGTCTCATCACCCCACCGTGCGCCGCTTCGTGGACGCGGCGTAGGGCCGTGGGACGCAGCCGCTCAGGACTTTGTCCCCTGCCCACGGTCCGGGCCGTGCGATGTGATGGACCGGTCCGGATACCTGGCTTTCCTGCGAGGAGGGCCTGCGCGGACGCCCGCGAAGGAACGCGGGAGAGCGGTACGCCGGACTCGGCGGTGTGGACCTTCGACGGTCTGCACCGCCGTTTTTGTGTTCCGCCACGGGGCTGACGGTCCCGTGTGATCCATGTCTTTGGTCCTGCCGGATCCAGGGACTCGGTCTCTGCTGCCGCGACCGCCCAACGCCGATGCTTTTGGACAACGAAGTGTTTCTCTCCCCCTCCTGAAGGAGCACACCATGAAGCGTCGGACCCTCGACATCCTGTTCAGCATCGGCGGGCTCGCCATCGCCGCTCTCCTCCTGGTCGCCGGCATCGTGCTGAGCGCCAACGCCAGCTTCGCCAACAACTACGTGCACGACCAGCTGGCCGCCCAGCACATCACCTTCAAGACCGCCGACACCCTCACCGACGAGGAGAAGAAGGCGGCCTGCCTCGTCGAGTACGCCGGCCAGCCGATGACCACCGGCAAGCAGGCGGAGTGCTACGCCAACGAGTTCATCGGGCTGCACCTGCAGTCGATCGCCGGCGGCCAGACCTACGCCGACCTCGGCACCCCGCAGACGCAGCTGAAGAACCAGCTGACCGAGGCGCAGAAGGCCACCCCGGTCGACCAGGCCAAGGTGGACGACCTGACCAAGCAGCTGGCCGACGTCACCGCGCAGCGCGAGACCGTGTTCAAGGGTGAGACCCTGCGTGGCCTGCTGCTGACCAGCTACGGCTTCAGCGAGTTCGGGACCAAGGCCGGTCAGGCCGCACTGGTCGCCTACGGCGCCGCCGCCCTGATGTTCCTGCTGGCGCTGGCCGGTTTCGCCCACGCCTTCACCACTCCGAAGACGGCCGGCTTCGCCGTCGTCGAGGCCAAGCCGGAGAAGGAATCGGTCAAGTGATCCGCCCCGAATCGGCCCGGTGACGCGTCAGCGTCGCCGGGCCGATCGGCTTTGGAAGGGAGTACGAAGATGACAGTCCTGATCGCCTATGGCTCGAAACGTGGTGGCACCGCCGGCCCAGCCGACATGATCGGCGGCGAACTCGTCGCCCTCGGGATCCCCGTCGACGTCCACCCCGCCGCCGAGGTTCGATCGGTGGACGGCTACCAGGCCGTCATCCTCGCCGGCGCCCTCTACAACGCCCGGTGGCACCGCGACGCGCGCCGCTTCGCCGCCCGCCACCGCGCCGCCCTGCAGCAGGTTCCGGTGTGGCTGGTGGCCAGCGGCCCGCTCGACGATTCGGCCGACGCGGGCACGGTTCCGCCGGTTCGCCAGGTCGCCCGCATCGCGCAGGACCTGGGGGCGCTCGGCACGGTCACCTTCGGCGGCCGCCTGACCCCGGACGCGAAAGGCTTCATCGCGTCGGCGATGGCCAAGACGAAGGCCGGTGATTGGCGCAACCCCGCTCAGGTGCGGGCGTTCGCCGCGACCGTCGCCGAGCAGCAGACAACCGTCTGACCGGAAAGAGCCGGGAGCCTGGTTCGTCCAGGCTCCCGGCCCGCGTGGTTGTTCGCGCGAACGGGCGAGCGGATCACTCGCTGGTCGGTTTGGCGAGCAACGCGATGAGGTCGGACGCCGTGAGCACGCCGACCGGTTCGGCGACCGCGTCCACGAGCACCACCGCGTCGGTGCCCACCCGGTGCATCACCTGAGCCGCCTGCCCGATCGTCGCAGTCGACACGACGAGGGGCTGGTCTCGCTCCAACAGCTCGGTGACGCGTATGCCGTCGAAGCAGGTCGGGTTCGCCGCCCAGGCGCCGGCGACCCGCCGATCGTCGAGCAGCCCCAGGCAGCGGCCGGTCGCGTCGACCACGACCAGGTGGCGCAGGTTCGAAGCGGCGAACGCGGTGAGCGCGTCGGACAGCGTGGCGTACTCCCGGACCGCGACCGCGGGCCGAGACATGATCGCGGTGACCCGCTGGTCGGTGAGCCGGGTCCGCCGCGCCGCATTCGTCTTCATGACCGCATCCTGTCTTCGGGTTCAGCTTGCCGACGGATTGAGTTGCATTTCGCGCGCAGCCGGATTCACGGCTTAACGGGTGGTCGCGAACGCCGGGGCGGGTGCGACCGGCTGCGTTCTGGTCGCCGGCACCACCACGACCGGGCAGGTCGCCGTACGCACGCACTCGTCGCTGATCGAGCCCAGCACGGCCTGGTAAACGTGGCTGTGACCGTGGCTGCCCAGCGCGAGCAGATCGGCGTCCCGCGCCGCCTTCGTCAGCTCGCGCGCGGGGTGCCCCTCGACGACGTCGGCGGTGATGGCGACCGTCGGGAAGTCGTTCACGATCGGACCGACCTCGCGGGTTAGCACAGCCTGCGCGCGCTGGCGCTCCTCGTCCGGGGAGGTGGCCATGGGCGCGAAGGAGCCGGTGCCATCCCAATTCCAGACAGTGATCGCCTGCACGGTGCCGCCTCTGATTTCGGCCTCGGTCGCCGCCCAGCGCAGGGCGCGCCGACCGGCTTCGGAGCCGTCGACGCCGACGACGATGCGGAAGTTCATGTCAGGCCTCCTTGGCAGATGTGCTCTCCAGCTGAGAATCCGCCCTGGCACGACGCGGACAGCAGGGTCAAAGGTCCTTGCCGCTCGGGTCACAGCTCCGGTTCCGCTGACGCCGAGCATGGCGGGCCACCGTGCGCGTCCCATTTTCAGAAGCTAGGAGCACGGGACGGCGTCGTTAGGAGGACGACGTCTTCCTGTGCTGTTCGGGTCCCGGTCTTATAATGGCTTGAGCAGCGATTTCTTCACACTGGGCTGGCTGTTTCACGCGGGTGTTCATCGCGGTGAGCCGGACTCGACGCCGGAAGGCACCCGATTCGGATCCCAGGACGGGAGAAGAAGATGAAAGAGTATAAATACGTCTGCGAAGACGACGACAGTCTCATGGCATCCAACGACGAACAGGAATTCCTAGAAGCGCTGAAGAGCCACCTCGCTAAGCATGACATGTCCGGGGTGACACTGAATGACGCAGCTCAGAAGGTTCTGGAGAAGGTCAAGAAGGAGATGGACATGGCCCAATGATCCGCAGCACGACTTTGCGAGGCGGGTCAGGCGTCCCTCCCATTGGGATATGGGTCGGCTCGTGGCAGTGATTTGCCGCAGGCCTGTCTTCTCCTTATCGCGGATCATTCCGGCGCAAGAAAGCGGGCTCGCTTGGCGTCAGCGAGCCCGTCGGTGATGGTTCGTTCGAAGAAGTGCCCGGGCCGCCGGGATCGCGCGTTTCCCGCGTAGCGGCCGTTGCGTCGTCGGCGGGGCGGCGATGTGGTCTGAAACTCCGACTCTCTTGACCTTCGTCTTCGAGCGAAACGCTGGAATCGACAGTCAATCGATTCAGCAGGTAGGAGATGAAGGCGTTGGTCTTCGGTGATCCCGGGCAGAAGTCGTGGACGGTGCGGCTACGGGCCCTCCGCTGTAACCCGGAAGACGGGGATACGGTCGGCGATCTTCTCGAATTCCTCGACGGGTGCATGCCGGTCGACCGGGATGTGCGGCCGGGCGCCTGGGGCGAAGTCGAGATAGCGGCGGATCGAGACGAGGTAGCGGTGACCCGCCACCGGGGCGACGACCAGCGGACAGGAGACGACGCGGCCGCTGCGGTAGCCACGGACCTCCATGACCACCCAGCGGCGGCTCGCGAGCACGCCGGAGCGGAACTGGACGACCGAGAGGCTGTTCAGCGCCCGTGCGAGCCGGTTCGGGC
>JABFYB010000320.1 GCA_013361475.1 Hamadaea sp. | reverse complement strand
TTGGACCCGCCCCAGCAGCTGTAGAGCTGAATCTTCGCTCCATTGCCGCTGCCGCCGGCGTCGAGGCACAACCCGGATTGCACTCCCGTGATGCTGCCGTCGGAATTGACGTTCCATTGTTGGTTGTTCTGGCCGTTGCAGTCATAGATGATGACCGCAGTGCCGTTGGTGGTGCCCCGGTTGGATGCGTCCAGGCACTTGTTCCCGTACACCATCAGCTGCTTGCTCGAGGTGTAGGTGTAGCGCTGGTTGGCGCCGCCCCAGCAGTCGTACAGCTGAACCTGGGTGCCGTTGCTGGTGCTCTGGTTCGGCACGTCGATGCAGCGTCCAGACTGGTTGCCCACGAGCATCTGACCACTGCCGCCGCCACCGCCACCGCCGCCACCGCCGGAGCCTTCGCTGACAGTAATGTTGGAGCTGCCGCTGCTCTGGTAGCCCTCGGTGGCGAGGATCTGGTAGTTGTGGGTACCGAGGTTCAGGCCGAGGCTGGCCCAGGCGTTGAAGTGGTTGGCCGTGGTGATCGTGCCACCGGTGCGGTGCTGCTGGCGCACGCTCCAGTATTGGTAGAACGTCGCCGTACCAATGATGGATGGCTGGTTGACCCGCTGGGTGCGGTAGATGTCGTAGGTGCTGCCGTCGGTGGTGACCGAACCCAGGCGCTGGGCGCCGCTGCTCGGGTTGTACGAACCGAAGTTGTCGACGATGTAGTACTCGATGAGCGGGTTGGTGGTCCACCCGTAGAGCGCCAGGTAGCAGTTGCCGCCGCAGTTGAACGAACCGGAGTAGTTCACGGTGTGGTTGGAGCCGGGGTTCCAGCCCTTTCCTACGACGGTGTTGTTGATGCTGTTCCACTGAACGCTGTAGTTGCCGGCGTCGCCCAGCGTCATGGTGACGTTGCCGCTGTCTTTCCAGTACGAGAAGAAGTAGCCGTTGTGCGTTCCGGTCGTGTTGGACGTAATGGTCCGGTTGGCCTCGGCATGGGCGGTGCCGGTCATCATCGTCGCGGTCAGGGCCAGTGCGGCGGCGCCGGCGAGCAGCCGGAACGTGCGGCGGCTGCGGGCTTGCGGGACAGATGCATCGCGCATGGTCTACCTACTTGTGATGTGGGCGGGACGGGTGAGGCGGCACGGCCGGGCCCTGGGCGGGCGCCGCCGTGCTGCCGTGACCTCGGCCGCAGTGCAACGAGCGCGGTCGAAGCCGATGCGGTGGTCCGGACCGATGGTGCGCAAGCTTGTGAATGGAAGACTGGCGATTCCATGGGGGAAAGTCAAGATGTTCCGGAAGAGTTTCGGAACGGATCGATGGAGGCTTTCCCGCTAGCAGCGTGCTTCGCGCGGCATGATTGGCCCATGATGATCTGTCATCTGGCCGAATTCTTCGAAAACTTCCGGTAGGCCACGGGGACGCTCGGCGCTCTATGCGGATCGCGCGGGGCGCCTGACCCCGGCCGAACGACGATGAGAGGGGCCATGGCGATAACGGCAAGCATCCATCTGGAATCGCACTTCACGATCGGCGAGGTCGACCCGCGACACCGGCATACGAATGAGTCAACAGCTCGATGGCCTATCACTAATCCGACCCTCCGGAGCTACGAAGACGCCGTCCTTCGTGTCAGCGCGATCGGCCGAACCGGTAGCGGATCACCCGTGACCAGCAGAAACCGGTTCGCGTTTCGCTGACCACGGCGCCCGAGTGTTTCAAGAAGCGAACCGCCTTCAGCCGAGTCCGCGTTCGCCCGAGTGGATCTTGTTGGGTAGACCGGCAGCGGATCACCGGTGATCAACAGGAAACGGTGCGCGATTGACGTGCACGAGTGCGCTCGAATGCCGATCCAGTTTCGGCTGAATGCGCCGCCAGCAGCCGCTTCCCCCATGTCGAGGCACCCGAGGCCTGCGTTCTGAGCAGCAGTACGTCACCCGTTTTGGGAGCATTAATCACGCCTTCAGGGGACTTTCCCTTTTCGTGCGTTTAGTTGCGAATTTACGGTGCTGTCACCCGACCCCTGGAGGACAGCGTGCGAAATCCCGTCGTCCCAGCCCTCGCGGCCACCCTCACAGCCCTGATCTTCGCGACACCGACCCTCGCGACACCGACGCCGCAAGCCACGAACGACACCTGGGTCGTCTCCGTCGGCGACTCCTACATCTCCGGCGAGGCCGGTCGGTGGGCGGGCAACACCGACGAGTCCGACACAAGCAAGATCGACGCACTGGGCCCGACGGCGTACTTCGACAACGCGACCGGGACCGCCGAGCTCATACCCGGCTGTCACCGGTCCAAGTCCGCCGAGATCATCATCGGCGGCGGCGTACGAAGCAAGAACCTGGCCTGCTCCGGCGCCCTCACCAACACCGTCGCCTCCGACTCGAACTTCAAGCCGGGCCTCGATTTCTACCAGGACAGCCGAGGCCGGCAGGGCCAAGCCAGGATGCTTCAGGAGTTCGCGGCGGCGCACACCGTGCGCATGGTCGTCATCTCCATCGGGGGCAACGACTTCGGCTTCGGCCCGGTCGTCCAGAACTGCGCGATCGGCTTTCTCACCGGCAGGCACTGTCACACCGACTACTCGGTCACCGAGAAGATCAAGCCCGCCTTCGTCGCCGCCGTCACCGACAAGATTGTGCACGCGTACCGGAACATCCATACCGCGATGAGCCAAGCCGGCTACCGCGATGATCAATACACGCTGCTGATCCAGAATTATCCGCAGGCGGTGCCACCGTACGCGGCCGAAAACTACCGGTACCCGCAGAAGTATGAGCGTGCCACGACGGGGCACTGCGGGCTCTACGACGACGACTCCGACTGGGCCACCGGCGTCTTCCTCACCGTCGTCAAGGCGGCCGTCGCCCGGGCGGTCGCCTTGTCGCAGCTGACGAACGTCCAGACGCTCGACCTGACCACCGCGTTTGCCAGCCGCCGGCTATGCGAGAACACCGTGAAGCTGATCGAGAAGACTCATTTGACGCGCGGCTGGGACCCCGTCGGCGCCGACATGCTGGAGTGGATCGACAGCATCCAGGTCGGCAGCGCCAACCAGAAGCAGGAATCGCTGCATCCGAACTACTGGGCACAGCTGGCCCTGCGCAACTGTGTGCGGATGGCGTACAACGGTGGCCGGCCGCGCAGCGGCGCCTGCCGTCGGCCGGCGAAGGGCGGCGGGCTCAACCAGCAGAAAGAGCCGAGCATGGAGTTCTTCGCGACGAGCCCGGCCACCTACGGCAAGGCGTTGTTCGCCGGTTCGCAGGACAGCATCGCCGGCGGCGAACAGCGTGGCAGCGTCGCCGCCCAGCTCGACGCGGGTGTGCGGCAGCTCGCCTTCGACATCCGGTCCCAGAACGGCTCGCTCGTGGTCGGCGGCCCCAACGGCTCTGGTGTGGACACCTCAGGGGGCAATCCCAAGGTCTTCGACCTCGGCAGCTGGCTCGGCGTGATCGCGACCTGGCTGGCTCGAGACGAGAACAAGTTCGCGACTCCGATCACCGTGGTCCTCGACGCGCGAACCCCGTTCTCCACCGAGGACTCGCTCAACCTGAACCGTCTGCTACGGACCGTCTTCGGCGATCGGCTCGCCCACGGCGACCTGTCGAAGACCAAGGTGAGCGACCTGTACGGCAAGGTCGTCCCAGTCCTGTCCGGCAATGCGACGGCCCGGCTCACCTACGTCCGCGACCCGGCCGACGTCCCGGCGGTCGGCATCAACAACGCCGGCATGGTGATCACCGTGCAGCAAGGCGAGAAGGGCAGCCTGTGGTACTGGACCGGCCGGGTCGAGGACGACGGCACGGTGACCTGGCTGGCCAACAACAAGTACGACACCGGCAAGAGTCCCGCCGTCGTCCTCACCGACACCGGGACGATCCTCGAGGTCCACGAGACCGACGGCCACGCTCTGCACTACCGGCTCGGCACGCTGGACACCGCCGGTCGCGTCCGCTGGCAGACGATCAAGGAACCCAAATACACCACCGGTCTGCAACCGACCCTCAAGCTCCTGGACGACAACACTGTGGCGGAGATCCACACCAGTGAGCACACGGGAAAGCACTGGCGTTACTTCGGCACGATGGGGCGGGACGCGGTCCGCTGGCACGACGGCACGGTGACCACCATGGAGCCGTTCCGGCCCTATGAGGCGTACTCCGACGGCTGGGAGATCAACGTACGCGGCGTCTGGATGGTAGACGGCCAGCCTCGGGATGCCATGTCGTACCAGCTCCGGCGATCCGGCACTCTGAACGCACCCTATCGCCCGATCATCCAACCGCAGCTCGCCGGCGTCGAGTGCCTGCGCGGCGACGGGCGCCAAGTCGAGCCGGTTCTGCGGCCGTATTGCTGGTCCTACAGCATGAGAGCCGGCACCGACACCTCCGACAAGAAGTACCTCAACGACATCCGGGCCAAGGGCTTCCCGCTGCGGGCGTGGGAATTCAGCGAGGGCAAGGCCGGCTCGCCTGCGCCGAGCTTCGCCGAGACGCCGACCCCGTACGAGCAGTGGTACTGGAACTATCTGGCGGCGCACGACGTGGTCTGGTGAGTCCGGCGCCAGTCGGCGGGCGTGAGCGCCGCAGGTTCGGGCGATCACCCCCCGACAGCCCAGGCACCTGATCGTTTCGACGAACCGGTGCCTGGGTTCCGGCGACAAGATCGACGCTCTTGTCGCCGCAGTTGCCGTCCGCGCGGGACGCGCAGATGCCATCGCGACAGGGGTCGCTGCCGCCGTCCGAGATGGGTCGCTCGAGGTTCTAGCGGGTAGTCGATGAGGATCGTCGTCAGGCGCCGCAGCTTAGCCCGGCGATGAACCGCGGGCTGATTGCCCGGACTGCGCGGCGCGTCCACGTAGCACCGCATGCGGGAATAGAAGAAATCTTGAATCCCCTGGCCGTGCGGGTCCACAGGAGGCTCGCATCGCCTCACGTAGTCGTCCGAACGGTGAGAGTGTGTCGTGGCGCGGATGGATGGTCGGCTCATCACCCTGTGGCCGGGTGTGCCGACGGGTCCATCGATTCGGGGTGGAAGAGCGCACGCTCCGTGCAATCGTCCGAACCGCACTCCGAGACTCCGCTCACAGAGTTGAGCATTTCTGCCGGAAATCGGCCAGC
>JABFYB010000382.1 GCA_013361475.1 Hamadaea sp. | reverse complement strand
GACCCAGGAGCCCGGCGTGACACCCTGCTGGATCGGCACCCCGCGCCGCAACGCGCCCACCGCCTCGCCCGGCGTCATCGCTTCGCCACCCAGTAGACCTGCTTGTGGCCTCGAGCCTCCAACTCGGCCGCCTGCTCCTCGGCAGCCGCGCGCGAAGCGTGCCGGGCGACCTCGTAGCGGTTGCCGTTGTCGTCCTGACGCCACACGACCCAGATCGTCTCCTCGGCCATGCCGCAATCTAAGCCGACCCACGCCCCCCACGCTGTCACCTCTGCCGCCCTCAGACGTCGCAGCATGATCATGGTCATTTCCGTGTCGCCATGGCAACGTGGAAATGACCCTGATCATGCTGTTCTGCCGAGAACGCCGTTCCGCCGATTAGACAGCCGCGAGGCCGCCCTATCGGTGTCAGCGAAGGGCGACGGACGAGTCGGCCTGTACGCCGGATTTTGTGCCGCCCTCCGGAGGAGGGCGCGGCGGCCATCCATCTCGGCGCACCGTCGCCGGTGCGCTCCAGCGGCCTACCCGCAGGCTCGGGCGGGCCGCCCTCGAACGCCTGCGCAGGACCCGAGGGTCCCTCTTGGCCTTGCTCCGGGTGGGGTTTACCGAGCCACCCCGGTCACCCGGGGTGCTGGTGGGCTCTTACCCCACCGTTTCACCCTTACCCGATCTCCGATGGAGTCGGGCGGTCTGTTTTCTGTGGCACTTTCCCGCGGGTCGCCCCGGGTTGCCGTTAACAACCACCCTGCCCTGTGGAGTCCGGACGTTCCTCGGCATCACCGCGGGCCCGCAGTGATGACGCGGCCGCCCGGCCGACTCGTCCGTCGTACTGACAAGGATACTGATCAGGCTCGCGCGGAGTCGATCAGGGACCTCCGGACACGACACACCGGTCGATCATGACGGTAAGTTCATGATCGCGCGGAAAGCAGCCGGCGTAAGCGGGGAGCGGAAGGCAGCGGCGGCGGAAGGCAGCGGGGCGGAAAGCGAGCGGGGGCCTGGGGAGGCGTAGGTGCAGGCGCATCAGGTGGTGGTGTTGCTCGCGGCCGGGTTCGGCGCGGGTGCGGTGAACGCCGCCGCGGGCGGTGGTTCGCTCATCAGTTTCCCGGCGCTGATCGCGACCGGTTTGCCGCCGAAAATCGCGAACGTCACGAATTCTGTCGCGGTCTGTCCGGGCTATCTCGCCAGTGTCGCGGGGAGTTGGCGGGACGTCGGCGACGAGCGGCGTACGTTGCTGCGGCTGCTGCCCACGATCGCGCTCGGCACGGCCACCGGCTGCGCGCTGCTGCTGGTCACGTCGGCGGAGGCGTTCGAGCGGGTGGTCCCGTTCCTGGTGCTCGCGGCGGCCGCGGTGCTCGCGTTCCAGGATCGGCTCAAGGCGGTGGTGGGTCATCCCCATCAGATGAGTACGCGTAAACGGGCGGTCGCGCTGCATGGTCTGGTCGGGCTGGGCTGTGTGTACGGCGGGTACTTCGGAGCCGCGCTCGGTGTGATGCTGGTGGCCGTGCTGGGGCTGCTCGTGGACGGGTCGCTGCGCCAGATCACGGCGATGAAGAATGTCGTCTCCGCCGCTGAGGGGCTGGTGACGATCGCGTACTTCGCGGTCTTCGCGGATGTGCGGTGGTCTGCGGTCGCACTGCTGGCCCCGGCGACGATCGCCGGCGGGTACGCGGGCGCCCGGGTCGCCCGCCGCATTCCGCAGCGGATTCTGCGGACGGGCATCGTCGCGTACGCCGTCGGCATCGCGGCCGTCCTGTTCCTGCGCGCCTTCTGAAAGCGATCTACCATCGTCGAAGAAAGAAGGGCGGTGCCATGTCTACTTCGGTCTCCGATCGCGACCATCTGATCGCGGCGTCGTTGAGCCTCCTCGCCATCGTCGGCCTGCATCTGGACGGGTGGGCGCATGCGAACCGGCCCGGTCTGGAGACGTTCTTCACGCCGTGGCACGCGGTGCTCTACTCCGGTTTCCTGCTGACCGCGGGCTGGCTGATCCTGCTCGGCGTACGCCTCGGCGGTCGCGCCGCCGGCCCGCTCGCCTGGTGGAGTGCGCTGCCCAAGGCGTACAAGTCGGGGATCGTGGGGGTGGCGATTTTCGCGGCCGGCGGGGCGGGCGACATGCTGTGGCACACCCTGTTCGGCGTGGAGACGGGCGTGGACGCGCTCTTGAGCCCGACGCACCTGGTTCTGCTCGTGGGCGGGATGCTGTTGTTCTCGTCGCCGGCGGTGGCCGCTGCGCGGGAGTTCACCGGGCGGTGGCCGGGAGTCGCCGCGATCGCCTTGTCCACCGCGTCGATCGCGGGCGCGGGCGCCTTCTTCTTGAGCTATCTGGAGGTCTTCCAGTGGCCGCGGGCGTCGCAGCTCTACGTGCCCAACGGGGCCAACGAGGGCAGCGCGGTGCTCGGCTTCGGCGGGTATCTCGCGAACACCGCCGCGATCCTGGTGGCCGTTCTGCTGCTGCGCCGGTTTCTGGACCGCCCGCCGCTGGGGGTGCTGACGGCGGTGACCGCGGTCGTGGCGATCGGCGGGGCGGCGTTCACCGAATTCGCCTATCCGGAGCCGATCGCGGGCGCGATCCTCGGCGCGGTGGTGGCCGACGCCGTGCTCGCCGTCGTGCCGTGGCCCTGGGATCGCTGGCTCGTGGTGGGTGCGCTCGCTCCGCTCGCGATCTGGGCCGGTCAGCTGATCGGCGTCGAGGTGAGCGTCGGCGTCGGCTGGACCGTGGAACTGTGGGCCGGAGTGGTCGCGCTCTGTAGTCTCGCCGGGCTGAGTTTGGCGTTGCTCACCCGCCCGCGTGACGTTCCGGCGGCGCGTCGCGACGAGTCCGTCGCGGCCGAGGCCACCCTCGTCGGGTGAGGCGCCCGCCGTCCTCCCTTGTCGACGGCTGAGGGCTGATTCGGCGCTGCCACAGCGCTTTTCACCGGGTACGCCGAATGGCGCGAGTCGTCATTCGGCTGTCCGTCCATCATCGCCGGAGAAAAGAATTCTCCGATTTTTCGCTGAAATACACACACATGGCCGAATTGCGATGCATAGTGACGTTGAGCAACAGCGGCAAAAGTGCCGAGGTTGCACAAACGTCCGCAGCGGGCGAAGGGCCTGTCGGACACATCCGTAAGGAGGAGAGATGGCCGAAGCTAAGAAGGCCACCCGACCGGCGGCGAAGAAGACCACCGCCAAGAAGACGGCGGCCAAGGCGCCGGCCGGCCGCGCCGCAGCGGTCAAGAAGTCCACGGCTGCGAAGAAGACGACCGCGGCGAAGAAGACGGCGGCGGCGGCGAAGAAGACGACCACGGCGGCCAAGAAGACGGCGTCGGCGGCGAAGAAGACCACCGCCAAGAAGACGATGGCCGCGAAGAAGACCACGGCGAAGCGCGTCACGGCGGCCGTGAAGAAGTCGACGCGTCCCGCGGCGAAGAAGACCACCGCGAAGAAGGCGGCGGCGAAGAAGACGACCCGTCCCGCGGCCAAGAAGACCACGGCCGCGAAGAAGACGACCGCCGCGGCGAAGAAGACGACGGCGGCCGCCAAGAAGACCACCGCCGCCAAGAAGACGACGGCGAAGAAGACCACCGCGGCCAAGAAGGCCACGGCGAAGAAGACGACGGCCGCGAAGAAGACCACGCGTCCGGCGGCGAAGAAGACGACCGCGGCGAAGAAGACGACGCGTCCGGCGGCCAAGAAGACCACGGCCAAGAAGACGGCGGCGAAGAAGACGACCGCGAAGCGGACTACCTCGCGCATGCGCTGACGTCCGTCGGGCCGCCGGATGCACGGCCGGCGGCCCGAAGCATGTCTCGTCCCGCGTCGGGTGCACGGCACTGGTAGGAATGTGCCGTGGTCACCCGACGCGTTTTCGCTTCCGCCATCGACTTCGGGCCGTTGCGGGCGGAGCTTCACCTGCCGGCCTCGTTCCCGGCACCGGCCCAGGCCGAGGCGCAGGCCGCCGCGGCCGCGCCCAAACTGCCCGCGCTCGACCGGACCGACGTCGAGTTCGTCACCATCGACCCGCCCGGCTCGCGGGACCTCGACCAGGCGGTCAACCTCCGCCGCCGCGGTTCCGGCTTCCAGGTGTCGTACGCCATCGCCGACGTCCTGAGCGCGGTGCCCATCGGGGGCGCCCTGGAAGCCGAGACCTGGAAGCGTGGGCAGACCGTCTACCTGCCCGACGGGAACGTGCCGCTCCATCCGGTGGTGCTGAGCGAAGGCGCGGCCAGCCTGCTGCCCGACCAGGAACGGGCCGCCGTGGTGTGGACGATCGACCTCGACTCCAGCGGGGTCACCGAGGGCGTACGCGTCGAGCGGGCCCGGGTCCGCAGCCGCGCCAAGCTCGCGTACGCGAACGTGCAGCGCGAGGTGGACCAGGGGAACCTCCCCGAACCGATCGCGCTGCTACCCGAGATCGGCCGGCTGCTCGTCGAGCAGGGTCTCCAGCGCGGTGCGATCAACCTGCCGATGCCGGAGCAGGACGTCGTCGTGACGAAGTCGGGCTTCCGCCTCGAATTGCGCCCGCCACTGCCGGTCGAGGAGTGGAACGCGCAGATCTCGCTGCTCACCGGGATGGCGGCGGCGCAGCTGATGCTGCGGGGCGGGGTCGGGCTGCTGCGGACGATGCCCTATCCGGCGCCGGAGGCGCTCGCCAAACTGCGGACGGCCGCGGCCGGCCTCGGGATCGACTGGCCCGACGGGGTGAGCGTCGGCCGGATTCTCGCCGGGCTCGACCCGAAGAATCCCCGGGCGGCCGCCTTCATCGACCAGACGGCGGAAACCCTGCGCGGCGCGGGCTACACCGCGTTTGACGGCGTACGCCCGGAGCACACCGACCACGGCGGCGTCGCCGGGGCGTACGCCCACGTGACGGCCCCGCTGCGCCGCCTGGCCGACCGGTACGCCACCGAGGCCGCGCTCGCCGTCTTCGAAGGCCGCCCGGTGCCCGACGACATCCGGGCGGCGCTGCCGAAGCTGCCCGAGGTGATGACCGAGACCGGCCGGATCGCCTCCGCCGCCGATCGGGGTGCGATCGACCTGGCCGAGGCGCTGCTGCTCAAGGACCGGATCGGCGAGGTCTTCGACGCCGCCGTGGTCGACGACGACCAGATCGCGCTCGACGAGCCGCCCGTCCGCGCCCGCTGCACCGGTGACTTGAAGCCGGGGGAGCGGGTGCGGGCTCGGCTCACCGACGCCGACCCGGTCAAGCGGCTGATCCGCTTCGCCGCCGCCTGACTCGCTGCTTCCTTTTCGCTGCGGATCACGGTTACGCATGCCATTTCGGGCTCCGGAGGCATGCGTAACCGTGATCCGCACGCTTCCCCGACGCCGACCCCGTCAAGCGGCTGGTGCGCTTCACTGCTGTATAGCGCTCTCTCTTTCGCTGCAGATCACGGTTACCCATGCTTCCCGACCGCTCGGAAGCATGCGTAACCGTGATCTGCAGCGGTCTCGCTGGAGCCGGCCGGATACCCGCCGGTAGGGTCGGACGCATGGCTCTCGACGCGATCTCCCTGCCCGACGTCTCCGGTCTGACGGTCGGCATCCTCGGCGGCACCGGTGACCAGGGGCGGGGGCTGGCGTACCGGCTCGCGCGGGCGGGCCAGCGGATCGTGATCGGCTCCCGGTCGGCCGAGCGGGCGAGTGCGGCCGCGGCCGAGATCGCCGCGCTGGCCGTCGAGCCGGTCGACGTCACGGGCGCCGACAACGCCGCCGTCGCCGCCGGGTCGGACATCGTGATCGTGGCCGTGCCGTGGGACGGCCACGGCGACCTGCTGGCGTCGCTGCGTGAGCCGCTGACCGGCAAGCTCGTCGTGGACTGCGTGAACCCGCTCGGCTTCGACAAGCACGGGCCGTACGCGCTGCGCGTACCGGAGGGGAGTGCGGCCGAGCAGGCGGCGGCGCTGCTGCCCGAGTCCATCGTGTGCGCCGCCTTCCATCACGTGAGCGCCGCGTTGCTGGCCGATCCCGAGGTCGCCGAGATGCAGCTCGACGTGCTCGTGCTCGGGGAGGAGCGGGAGAAGGTGGCGGTCGTGCAGGCGCTCGCGAATCGCATTCCGGGCATGCGCGGCGTTTACGCCGGACGCCTGCGCAATGCGCATCAGGTCGAGGCGTTCACCGCCAATCTGATCGCCATCAACAAGCGCTACAAGTCGCACGCCGGAATTCGCGTCACCGACGTATAAGAAAGCGGCCGTCCCCGCCGGACGGCCGCTTTCCCGCGCGATCGGAAGAGGATTAGAAAGTGTGTTCGGACGCGGGGAACACTCCGCCCCGGACCTCTTCGGCGTACTGCTTGACCGCGTCGGTCAGCACGGTGTTGAGGTCGGCGTACCGCTTGACGAAGCGCGGCGCCGGTCCGGTGCGCAGCCCGGCCATGTCCTGCCAGACCAGCACCTGGCCGTCGCAGTCGGGCCCGGCCCCGATCCCGATCGTGGGGATGTCCAGTTCGTGGGTGACCTGCTTGGCGACCTCGCCCGGGACCATCTCCAGGACGACGGAGAAGGCGCCCGCCTCGGCGACGGCGCGGGCGTCGGCCAGGATCTGCTCGGCCGCGTCCCCGCGACCCTGTACGCGATAACCGCCGAGCACGTGTTCGCTCTGCGGGGTGAACCCGATGTGGGCCATGACCGGTACGCCGGCCTGCGTGAGCGCCTCGATCGCGGCGGCACTGCGCCGCCCGCCTTCGAGCTTGACGGCGTGGCAGCCGCCCTCCTTGAGGAACCGTACGCCGGTGCGCAGCGCCTGGGCCGGGCCCTCCTCGTAGGAGCCGAACGGCAGGTCGCCGACGACGAGGGCGCGCTTGGTCGCCCGCGTCACCGCGCGTACCAGGGGGAGCAGTTCGTCGACGGTCACGGGCAGCGTGGTCTCGTAGCCGAAGACGTTGTTCGCGGCCGAATCGCCGACCAGCAGCACGGGGATGCCCGCGGTGTCGAAGAGCGCGGCGGTGTACTGGTCGTAGGAGGTGAGCATGGCCCACTTCTCCCCGCGCTCCTTCGCCAGCAGCAGGTCGCGGGTGCGTACGCGTTTGGTGGCCGGCCCGCCGTAGAGGGACGGGATTTCTGCTTGGGACATCGGCGTCTCCATGGGTGTGTCTCGAGGCCGCGAGGTGCGGTCCCCGGATGAGGTGATCGTCCCACTTTGCGCAGCACCGCGGTTAACCTTCGTGCAACATCTCACAGCCGCCCCGCCGCTCTGCCCAAAGGCGCGCTGAGCGAACAGCCCCGCGGGCGGGAGGCGAGCGGCGCGTGGAAAGATTGACGGGACATCCGATCCGATACCCAGGGGGTTGGCCCGACCGTGGCTCAGTTCATCTACGTGCTGGAGAAGGCGCGCAAGGCGCACGGTGACAAGGTCGTTCTCGACAACGTCACGCTGAACTTCCTGCCCGGGGCCAAGATCGGTGTCGTCGGCCCGAACGGCGCGGGTAAGTCCAGCCTGCTCAAGATCATGGCCGGGCTCGACATGCCGAGCAACGGCGAGGCGCGCCTCATGCCCGGCTACACCGTCGGCATGGTGGCCCAGGAGCCCCGGCTGGACGAGTCCAAGACCGTCCTGGAGAACATCGAGCTGGCGGTGGCCGACACCAAGGCCAAGATCGCCCGGTTCAACGAGATCGCCGAGCTGATGGCGACCGACTACTCCGACGAGCTGATGGACGAGATGGGCCGGCTCCAGGAGGAGCTGGACCACGCCGACGCCTGGGACCTGGACTCGAAGCTCGAGCAGGCGATGGACGCGCTGCGCTGCCCGCCGGCCGACGCCATGGTCGGCCCGCTGTCGGGTGGTGAGAAGCGCCGGGTCGCGCTCTGCAAGCTGCTGCTGGAGGCGCCCGACCTGCTGCTGCTCGACGAGCCCACCAACCACCTCGACGCCGAGAGCGTGAACTGGCTGGAGCAGCACCTCGCGAAGTACCCGGGCACGGTCATCGCGATCACCCACGACCGGTACTTCCTGGACAACGTCGCGCAGTGGATCCTCGAGCTCGACCGCGGCCGCACCTACCCCTACGAGGGCAACTACTCCACCTACCTGGAGAAGAAGGCCGCCCGCCTCGCCGTCGAGGGCCGCAAGGACGCCAAGATGAAGAAGCGGCTCGAGAGCGAACTGGAGTGGGTCCGCTCCAACGCGAAGGCCCGCCAGACGAAGTCCCGCGCCCGGCTCGACCGCTACGAGGAGATGGCGGCCGAGGCGGAGAAGACCCGCAAGCTGGACTTCGAGGAGATCCAGATCCCGCCGGGCCCGCGCCTGGGCAACACCGTCATCGAGGTCAAGGACCTGGTCAAGGGGTTCGGCGACCGGGTGCTCATCGACGGTCTGTCGTTCTCGCTCCCGCGTAACGGCATCGTCGGCATCATCGGCCCGAACGGCGTCGGCAAGACCACGCTCTTCAAGACGATCGTCGGGATCGAGCAGCCGGACAAGGGGACGGTGCGGGTCGGCGAGACGGTGTCGCTGTCCTACGTGGACCAGAACCGGGCCGGCCTCCAGAGCAGCAAGACGGTCTGGGAGGTCGTCTCCGACGGGCTCGACCACCTGATGGTCGGCAAGGTCGAGATGCCCTCGCGGGCCTACGTCGCCGCCTTCGGCTTCAAGGGCCCGGACCAGCAGAAGCCGGTCAACGTCCTGTCCGGCGGCGAGCGGAACCGGCTCAACCTGGCGCTGACCCTCAAGATCGGCGGCAACGTGCTGCTGCTCGACGAGCCGACCAACGACCTCGACGTCGAGACCCTCTCCAGCCTGGAGAACGCGCTGCTGGACTTCCCCGGCTGCGCCGTCGTCATCTCCCACGACCGGATGTTCCTCGACCGGGTCGCCACGCACATCCTCGCCTGGGAGGGCGACGACGAGGACGAGGCGCAGTGGTTCTGGTTCGAGGGCAACTTCGAGGCGTACGAGAAGAACAAGGTCGACCGGCTCGGCGCGGAGGCGGCTCGCCCGCACCGGGTGACCCACCGCAAGCTCACCCGGGACTGACCTCCTTGAGCAAGCGGTTCGTCTACCACGTCAGCCTCCGCTGGTCCGACCTGGACGCCTACGGCCACGTCAACAACGCGCGCTTCCTCACGCTCTACGAGGAGGCTCGGGTGGCGATGATGTTCGTGGGCGCCCGGTCGGCCGGGCTGTCGACCTTCGAGGAAGGCATCGTCGTCTCCCGGCACGAGGTCGACTACCTGCGGCCGGTGGACTACGGCGATCCCGTCCGGATCGAGATGTGGATCGACGAGCTGCGGCCGTCCCGGTTCACCGTCTGCTACGAGCTGTTCGACGGCGACGTGCTGGCGAGCCGGGCGCGCTCGATCCTGGTCCCGTTCGACCTGGACAAGGGCCGCCCGCGCCGGCTTTCCGATTCCGAGCAGGAGTTCCTGCGGCCGTGGATCTCCGCTTCCTAGCCCGGCTCGCCCGGTTCGACGCCCAGGCCTTGGTCCGCATCCGGCCGGCCGGGCCGAACCAGGTCGCCCTCTGGGGCACCCTGCCGTGGGGTGTGCTGGTCACGCGTACCACTCAGGGCTTCATCTCGGCGGACCGCACCTTCGCGGTGGCCGAGCTGCTCGCGGGCGCCGAGCACCCGCGCGTCCGCGACAGCGAGTGGCGGTGGGCGCTGCCGTCGGCGGCCGCCGAGTCCGTCGAGGTCCTGCCCGCCCAAGTGGTACGCGATATCGCCCGAGCGGCGGCGGAGACCCTGCGCCAGGCGTCCACCGACGGCGTCGGCGGCCAAGCCGTCGGGTCTCGGCGGTTGCGGGACGCGTTGCTCGACCACGTCGCGGTGACGGTCACCGTCGACGCCGCCGACTGGTCCGGCCGGCCGATCGAGGTGCCGCAACGGTTGGTGCAAGCGGTCACGCGGATGGGACTGCTCGACGACGAGGACGTCGATCCGGCGACCCGTGACGTGACCGCGACGGCCGAGGGGGTCGATGTGCTGGTGTCCGGTCCGTGGATCGGGTTGTCCGCCGCGGGGGGCATCGCTTGGTATCGGCCGTCTGCGCCGACGTTGCGCCCCTTGTGAACGCTGTCGCGCCGACGCTCCGTTCCTCGCCAGCCCTTGCGCGACTACGTTGCACCATCGGCCATTCGGCCCATCATCGCTGAACCGAACGGATCGTGGATGCGGTTGGGGGGCTGCCAGAACTCGTACTTCCAGGTAACGTTCAGCCTCGGGATCACACGCAAGGTAACCGTTCGGATCCATAGAGGAGCGCGAGCAATGCCGTGGTGGTCAGTTGCGTCATGGTTTACACCAAGTCGTTCGTTGCGCCATCACACGGGGGATCACGAGACGTCGTTGCGGTCAGCCGCATGCGAGGATCTCGGCCGGACCGCATTCGCCGTCCCGGATGACCTGTCCACGCTCGATCTCGGGCCGGCACCGGGCGCCGTCGCTCCGGTGACGCTTTCCCGGATCGCGACGGCGTTAAACCTCCTCGATGTGCGATATCTCTCCGACGGTTTCGGCAACCTCCTGGCGATGTGGGAGCGGCACGCGCTTCTCTACACAATGGAGGGTCCGGACGACGAGATCCTGGTGATCCGGGCCCGGCCGCACGCCACCGTCCCGCTCGACTTCGCCGATCGGGCGTACCGGGCGGTCAACGAGTGGAACCACGTCAACCGGTTCGCCAAGGCGTACGTGGGGGATCCGACCGACGGCGGGCAACTGCCGATCTACGCCGAGACCCAGGTGCCGTTGAACGCCGGGGCGCACGACGCCCTGCTCGTCGAACTGGTCGAGTGTGGAGCGTCGGTGGCCACCGAGTTCGTCGACTGGCTGCACTCGGAGGCCGCCCTCATCTAGCGCGTCGGAAAGACCCGGCTGCCGCCCCGACCACCCGCCCCTAAATCGGAGGAAAGATTCCGATGCGGCCGTGGTACTCGTGGCCCAGCTGGTCGGTGTCCGAGCCGACGAGCAACCCCTGGGGGCATACGACGAACGCGCGGAGTCCCTCGCCCCGGCTGCGGGTCGGATTCCACGACATCGCCCTACCCGAACCGGGATCGATCGCGGCGATGCCCGGCCGGCTCACCGCGCCGAACCCGGCGTCCTCGTGGCCGTAAGGGTTGTCCAGCCAGCGCTGATGCCCGCCGACGTAGACCGCGGTGCCGGTCACGGCGACGGCGTACAGCGAGTCGCCGCCGGTGTGGTTGACCCAGGTTGGCTTGTGGCTGCCCGACGAATAGGTCTCGAACCGGGCGGCGGTGTCGCACAAGAGATCGGGCGCCGACATCCGGCCGGTCGTCACGATGACGAAGTACTCGCCGTCGGGAGAGAAGTCGACGTCACGCAGGTAGGTGTCGAACTGCCGACGGCACCGCGGGTTGTACGCGTCGGTGCTCCAGTCGGCCAACCGCACCGCCGGCCGGGAGATGTCCAGCAACGCCACCTGTACGCGTTTCTGCCCGAGCGCCTGGGTCAGCGCGCCGATGACGGCCAGCCGGTCACCGGCCGGACTGACGGCCAGACCCTCGACCTTCGCGCGGCCGATCTCGGGCGCCTGCAGTTTCGCGTCGAAAGACCGGTCCAGCGCGCCCGTACGCGCGTCGATCCGGGCCAGTGCCTTCCGGGAGACGTCGTCGGCGTAGCCGAACCAGCCGCCCACGTACGCCCACGGGCCGCGGACGACGATGGCCCGCACATCCCCGTCCACCCAGGCATCGAAGCCGGCCGACGGCCGCCCAGTCGCCAGGTCCAGCCGGGCGAGGCCGGGATTGGTGACGCCGTCCACCTGATCGAAGTCGCCGCCGACGAGGACGCTCCCGTCCGGCCCGGGAGCCAGCGCCCACACCGGCCCGTCGAGATCGGCCCGCAACGGCAGTACGCGCCCCGACGTGAGGCTGAACGCCATGAGGTTCCAACGTTCGTAGTCGGTCTTGCCGTCGGCGCTGCTGACCTTGCTGAAGTCACCGCCGACCACGGCGACGTCGCCGACGACCGTCATCGCATGCACCGCGCCGTCGCGGATGTGCGGCGTCCAGTCGACCGGATTGGTCGCCACGACCGGCTGGAAGTCCGCGCCCTCGGCGGGCGAGAAGCTCGAACCGGTCAGTAACGTTATAAGTGCGGCGAAAGCCAGAAAAAGCCGACGACCCATGCTTAGGTAACGAGTCAGGGTGATGGTGCGAAGCGTGCGCCGGACCACAGCACCGCCGGAGTGCTGCGGCGGCGGACGTTCCGTCCGCATTGACCATGCTGTGCTAGCCGCTTCATGGTCAATGCTTGAGCCGAAGAGCGTGGCTCAAGCATTGACCATGAAGAATGCCGCCCGCTCCAGGTAGTCCCAGAGGGTCTGCTCCAACTCCGGCTCCAGGCCGAGTGAGTCGACCGCGACGCGCATGTGCTTGAGCCAGGCGTCCCGGGCCTCCGCGTCCACCGTGTAGGGCGCGTGCCGCATGCGAAGCCGCGGGTGCCCGCGCTCCTCGGAGTACGTCGTCGGCCCGCCCCAGTACTGCATCAGGAACTTCGTGAGCCGGTCGCGAGCCGGTCCGAGATCTTCCTCCGGGTACATCGGGCGCAGCAGCGGGTCGTCGGCGACCCCGGCGTAGAAGGCGTCCACCAGCTTCCGGAAGGTCGGCTCGCCGCCGAACTGTTCGTACAGGCTGACCGTCACGCCCTCAATCTTGCCAGGCGACGCGCCGGACGGCACATCAAGATCAGGCGGCGGCGACCGGCTGCGCGGTGGTCGGCTTCGGGGCCGCCTCGGCCAGTGCCCGGTCGAACAGCTCCCGGCTGGGCCAGGTCATCGCGACGGTGATGATGAGGATGAGACCGAGAACACTCCACAGCCCGATCGCGGTCGGCACCTGCAGGCGCCAGCTGGAGAGCATGCCGGCCGCGATGATGCCGCCGCCCTGGCACAGCTGGAGGCCCATCTGCATGACGCCGAAGGCCCGCGCCCGATAGCCCTCCGGGAGCACCCGGACGAACAGGGCGTTCGCCGTCGGCAGCATGCCCGCGGCGAAGAACCCGCACAGCGCCGACATCAGGCAGACGCCCAGGAGACCGGGCTGCAGCAACGACGGGATGAGCACCGCCGGAATGGCCAAGGAGAAGGGCAGCAGCAGCCGACGCCGCCGGACCGGGGTGAGCGCCCGGGTCAGGATCAGCGCGCCGAGGGCGGCGCCGACCGGTGACGACATCATGATCAGGCCCTGCCAGAGGCCCCGATTGGCCGGGGTGACCCCGTCCAGTTGATTGGCCCAGGCCGCGCCCAGGCCCTCGGGGACGGTGGTGAACAGCATGGCGCTGAAGACCAGCAGGGCGATCGACCGCATCGTGGTGGAGCCGAACACCATCCGGAAGCCTTCGCCGGTCTCCCGGATCAGGTGGTGCTCCCCGGAGACGACGATCGGCGGGCGGGTGCCGACCCAGAGGGTCAGCAGGATGGCCGAGGCGCCGAAGGTGGCCGCGTCGAAGACCAGTGCTCCCCGGGGGCTGACCGCCGCCAGCAGGCCGCCGACGAGGTATCCGCCGACCTGGGCGATCTGCCCGGCGGTGAGGTTCAGCGCGGTGCCGACCGGCAACTGGTCGCCGGGCAGGATCTGCGGCAGCAGCGCCGACCGGGCCGCCTGCGCGGGCGGGCTGGCCAGCGAGGCCAGGAACAGCAGCACCAGCATGCCCCAGAGCGGCATCCCCGGGACGGCGACCAGCGCCACCAGGCCCATCCGGGCCACGTCGCACACGATCATCACGTTGCGGTACGCGTACCGCTCGGCGAGGGTGGCCAGCACCGGTCCGGCGATCAGCCACGGGGCGTAACTCAGCGCGAAGGCGACCGCCGAGAGCCCCGGCGACCCCGTCTGGCTGAAGACGAGCGCAGTGATCGCCGCTTTGGCGAAGTAGTCCCCGACGAGGGAGAGCATGTTCGCCGTGAAGACCGTCCGATATTCGCCGCCGGCCAGCACCTCGCGATAAGTCGCTGAGCGTTCATCCTGTGCGGGTGCGTTCCGCGCGCCATCCTCGGGGGTGGTCCGGGACACCGTGGAGCCTCCAGTTTTCGCGAACGGCGGTGCATATGGGTCGGTCACCGCGTCGCAATATGGGCGACGAACGACGTTCCTGTGGTGCTACGTGTCCCGATTCTGCCCGAATAGCTGAGGCTTGGCTAGTCCCCACGGATGACGCCTAGGTAGCCACCTATACCGGAGCCGGACCGCGTACGCCGGTCTCCCCGTCACTCGGAGTGCTCGGCCGCAGACCGCGCGACGCGGCGATGGTGGCGGCGATGCCGGAGTTCTCCAGCGCCTCGGTCATCCGGCGGCGGAGTTCGCGCAGTATCCGGGCATGTGTGTCGTTCGTCGTCTTCGCGATCACGCGGACGGTCGCGCCGTCGACGGTGACCGACTCGATCCCGGCCACCTCCGGCGGCTCCAGGAAATCGTCGGCGTACGCCGGGTCGTCGGCGAACCGTTCCAGCGCCGTACGCAGGACGCTCACCGCCTCGTCCACGCCGGCGAAGCCGATCGGCAGGTCGACGATGGCGACGGCGTGGCCCTGGCTCTTGTTGCCTACCCGGATGATCTCGCCGTTGCGGACATACCAGACGACGCCCTGGCCGTCCCGGATCGTGATGGTACGCAGCCCGACCGCCTCGACGACGCCGACGACGTCGCCCACGTCGACGGTGTCGCCGACGCCGTACTGGTCCTCCAGCAGCATGAACAACCCGGCGATGAGGTCCTTGACCAGCGACTGCGCGCCGAAGCCGAGCGCGGCGCCGACGATGCCGAGACCCGCGACCAACGGGGTGAGGTTGATGCCCAGCTCGGCCAGCACCATCAGCCCGGCGATGGAGAAGACGGTGACTGTCACGAAGCTGCGGAGCACCGAGCCGATCGCGGCCGCCCGCTGGCGCCGCCGCTCGGGGAACAACGTGGTCGGCTCGGCCAGCGCGCTCGGCAGCTTCTCCCGCAGCGGGCGCAGGATCGTGGGGATCTTGCCGTCGGCGGCCCGCTCGGTCATCCGGGTGATCGTCCGGTGCAGGACGAATCGCAGGATCAAGGCCAGGATGACGATCAGCACGATGCGGGCGGGCTTGATCACCCAGAGGCTCGCCTCGGCGACGTGGACGTTGCCCGTGGTCTTCTGAAACCACTGGCACGCCGCGTCGCCGCCACAGGGGTCGGTGGCGGTCGGCGAGGGGGTGGCGTCGGCGAGGAACCGGAGGAGAAGCGCGGTCACGAGACGTTAGTACAGCACGGCCTGCTGGGAAGGCCAGTCCGCCGGTAATTTCCGGCATTTCCGACGCGTTGGGCTACATGACGGTGAATTCTTCGCTGGAAGTCGAAAAAGGTCGTGCGTTTACCACATCCGTCGGTCACGATTGTCACAGGCCCCCCGTTCGGGGGAAAACGAGGACGGCGCGAGAAGGGTGACGGCGATGCCTGACATACGACACACGAGAAGCTCAGCAGCATTGGTCCTGAACGCGACTTATGAGCCCTTGTGTGTCGTCACTGTTCGACGCGCCGCGATCCTGATCCTGTCCGGTAAAGCCGTCTGCGTGGCCGACGGCGACGGTGTGCTGCACAGCACTCGCCGCGACCTGCCGATCCCTTTGGTGATAAGGCTCCAGCGCTACGTGCGCGTGCCGTACCGGACGCATGTCGGCCTCTCCCGCCGGGCGATCTTCGCCCGGGACGGCGGCCGCTGCGTCTACTGCCTCGGCCCGGCCGAGACGATCGACCACGTGATGCCCAAGTCCAAGGGCGGCGGCCACCACTGGGAGAACGTCGTCGCGGCCTGCGCCAAGTGCAACCACTCCAAAGGCGACAAGACGCTGGCCGAGCTGGGCTGGCGACTGCCCGCTCAGCCTGCCGCCCCGAGGGGCGCCGCGTGGCGGGTGCTCGGGCACCGCGCTCCCGACCCTCGGTGGGAGGAGTGGCTGGCCCCGGCGCTCTGACGGGCCAACCCGACCGACGAACCAGGGGTACGCCGTTGTGCGTATCCCTGGTTTCATGCTTTGTGGACCTCGACGAGCGAGGCGAAGACGATCACATTGCTCGCGTAGCCGAGATCCCCGCCGACCCACGACCCGCCGCAGGTGATGAGCCGCAGGCCGGGCCGGGAGTAGTCGGTGTAGACCCGCTTGGCCGGCAAGTCGGACTTGCGGAAGGTCTCGACCGAGTTGACCTCGAAGACCGCGACGTTCCGATCCCGTCGGGTGATCTCGATGCGCGCGCCGGCCTTCAGCTCGTCGAGGTTGTGGAAGACGGCCGGGCGGTCATGGGTGTCGACGTGGCCGACCAGAATGGCCGGGCCGTACTGACCGGGGCTCGGCCCCTCGGTGAACCACCCGGCCTCGTTCGTGAGCGAGAGCGAGGGAACGGCGATGGCGCCGTCCCGGTCCCGGCCGACGCCGTGCACGCTCGCCCGGACGCCGATCGACGGGATGACGATCCGCGTCGGCCGGCTCGGCCCGAGCACGGGAAAGTCGCCCGGTGGTGCCTTCGTGCCCGAGCCGAACAGCTTCGGCAACGAGAACGCGCCGGTGGCCTGGCCCAGC
Organism: Hamadaea sp.; assembly: GCA_013361475.1. Taxonomy (GTDB): domain Bacteria; phylum Actinomycetota; class Actinomycetes; order Mycobacteriales; family Micromonosporaceae; genus Hamadaea. The sequence continues at coordinate 3,445 of JABFYB010000382.1, read as the reverse complement.
CCGACGCCCGCGCAGAAGATCCCCGCGAGCACGAGCAGACCGGCCAGCCATCCCGTCCACCGGCCGGTCCGGCGGCTCACAGCCGGACTTCGCGCCGCCGGCGGGCAGTCCAGAAGGCCAGCGCCCCGCCGGCCGCGACCGCGGCGAGGCCACCCGCGAGCAGAGCCGTTCCGCCGCCACCGTGGTGAGCAAGATAACCCCCACCGGTGTTCGGGCCCTTGGTCGGCGTGGACGAGGCGCTGATCACCCAGACGGTCGTGGTCGCGGTGCTGCCGCTAGCGCAGGTCAGCTTGACCGAGTACCCGGCCGGCTTCTTGTCCGACGGGATGGTCGCGGATCCGATGAGGAACCCCTTCTCAGGGGTCATGGTGACCGTGCCGAACGCGGTGGACGTGGCCTTCGCCTGGTTCGGGTTCGCGCCGCAGCTGCCACGCAGCGCCACCTGGTATCCGGCCAGGATGGTCGACGGGTTCACCTCGATGAAGACGGTGTCGGCGTGGGCCGGCGTGGCCGGTCCCAACAGGAGCGTCGCGGCTCCGGCGAGCAGCGTGGCGCCCCCCACGGCAAGGCGGGACAGAACAGCCCTCATGGCGATTCCTCTCGTATGTCCTGCTCGTCATCCTTACAGAGATTGCTGCCCGCTTTACGAGATTGGCGGTATTTCTCGGCGTACCCCGCCACGCTGGGTGATCGCCGGTAGGTTTAGCTTTAGGAGGTCATTTAACTCGCTCTCTGGGGGGCGTTGATCTTGGATATTGCGCAGACCGTTCTCACCTTCGTCGTGGCGCCACTCGCCGTGATCCTGGTGGTCGCGGCTCTCGTGTACGCCGGCGGCGGCAAGGGCCGCGCCAAGCGCTACCGGCCGGGCCGGTCCTTCGACTCGGCGCCGGTCTGGTTCACCTCCTCGGCCCACTCGTCCGGCTCCGCCGAAGGCACGCAGGCGGCGCTGCCTGCGGCCCGTGCCGAGCTGACCCCGGCCGCGGCATCGGCACCTGGCGTGACGGGAGGCGCAAGTGACCGCTGGTGAGCACACCCAGACCCCGCCCAACGAAGGTCCGTTCACGACCCGGCAACTGCTCCGCCTCGACGAGGCGCTGCGGCAGGCCGACGAGACCACCGGCCTGTCGTTCAGCGTCTACTGCGGACGGCTCGACGAGCCCGTCCGGGAAGCGGCCGAGAAGCTGCACAGCCAGCTGGCCGAGCCGAGCCGCTCGGTGCTGCTGGCGGCCTCGCCGGAGCAGCGTCAGCTCGAGATCGTGACCGGTGAGGTGGCCCGCAAGCGGCTGCACGACCGGGACTGCAAGCTCGCCGCGTTCTCCATGGCCGCCGCGTTCAACGGCGGCGACCTCGCGGGCGGCTTCATCAGCGGACTCGCGATGCTCGTGAACCTCGCCGGCCGCTCCTGACCTGTCTACGCGAAAGAGGGCCCCTCGGGGCCCTCTTTCGTTTGCGCTGGATCAGGGATGTTTGCGCTGGATCAGGGATGTCGGTCGAATCTTGGGCGAAGATTCGACCGAGATCCCTGATCTGCTGAGAACGAAACGGTCAGCGGGCGGCGGTGTCGCACGCCCGAGCGGCCAGCGCCCGCTCGATGGAGTCCTTGCCCTCGGCCACGAGCCGCCGCAGCGGCGCCGGGTGCCCCTCCTGCGCCAGCCACGCCTCGGTGGCCGCCACCGTCTCCGGGCTGACCTGCATCGCCGGATATCCGAGGACGAGGAACTCCTGAGCCGGCTCGCTGTCGCGCTTGGCCCAGATCTCCGCCGCCACGTCCAGGTACTTCTGGGCGTACGGCTTGGTCAGGGCGACCTGAGTGGAGTGCTGGAAGCCGAGCAGCAGCGCCCGGGACCGCCAGTTCGCCGGCTCGGCGTCGCCGGTCAGCTCGGCCCAGACCTCGGCCTTCACCGCCGGATCCGGCTGGAGCGCGTACGCCGTCGCCGACTCCTTGTCACCGCTGGCCGTCTGGTCGGCGGCGTGCTCGTTCCGGATGTCGTCGCCGGTGAGTACGCCGAGCGCGGAGAGCGCCTGGACGAGCTGCCAGCGCAGCTCACCGGTGATGGACACCCCTTCCGGTACGCCGTCGCCGGCCAGCCAGCCCTTCAGGACCTCGATCTCGGCCGGCTGCCGGGCCGCGCCGATGAACGTACGCGCCCAGATGAGCTGCGTACCGCTGCCCGCCGGGGCGGAGGCGATGACCTCGCGAGCCGTCGCGGCCAGCTGCGCCCAGCCTTCGGGGGCCCACGCCGGGTCGGCGTAGAACGTCAGCGCCGTCCGCAGTTGGTTGAGCGTCGCGGTGATGAGCGACGAGTCGGTCTCGACCGGCAGACCGGAGACGACCTGGGTGAGGTAGTCCCGGGCGGGCAGCTCGGCGTCGCGGACCATGTCCCAGGTGGCCGTCCAGCACAACGCCCGGGTCAGCGAGGACTCGAGGCCGCCGATGTGGTTGACGACGGTCTCCAGGGACCGCTCGTCCAGCCGCAGCTTCAGGTAGGAGTAGTCGCCTTCGTTGAGCACGAGGACGTCGGCGGCGCGTACGCCGGCCAACGGGGAGATCGTCGTCGACGCCCCGGTGACGTCCACCTCGAGCACGTCCCGGCGGACGAGCTTCCCGCCGTCGGCCAGGTCGTAGAGGCCGACCCCGATCCGGTGCGTACGCAGAACGGGGTGGCTGTCCGGCGCGGACTGCTGCACGACGACCGACTCGTAGGTGCCGTCGGCGGCCACGGTGACGACCGGGGTCAGGGTGTTGACCTGGGCCGTCTTGAGCCACTGGTCGGCGAAGTCGGTGAGTTCCCGGCCCGACGCCGTCTCCAGCTCGGTGAGCAGATCGGTGAACGTGGCGTTCGACCAGGCGTGCTTGGCGAAGTACGCCCGCAGGCCGGTCACGAACGCGTCGATCCCGACGTATGCCACGAGCTGCTTGATGACCGAGGCGCCCTTGGCGTACGTGATGCCGTCGAAGTTGACCTCGACCGCGGCGACGTCGGGCATCTCGCAGTAGACCGGGTGGGTCGACGACATCTGGTCCTGGCGGTAGCCCCAGTTCTTGCGGATCGACAGGAACGTCGTCCAGGCGTCCACGAACCGGGTGTTCTCGGAGTTGGCCCAGTGCGAGGCCCACTCGGCGAACGACTCGTTCAGCCACAGGTCGTCCCACCAGCGCATGGTGACCAGGTCGCCGAACCACATGTGCGCCATCTCGTGCAGGATCGTGTTGGCGCGCTGCTCCTTCTCGTAGTCGGTGACGGCCGACCGGAAGATGAACCACGTCTCGGCGTTGGTGATGCAGCCGAAGTTCTCCATCGCACCGGCGTTGAACTCCGGGACGATCAGCTGGTCGTACTTCGGCAGCGGGTACCGGACGCCGAACTGCTGGTGGAAGAAGTCGAAGCCCTGCTTGGTGATCAGGAAGATGTCGTCCGGGTCGAGGTACTGCGCCATGCTCTGG